>DAOWFV010000041.1 GCA_030637805.1 Acidobacteriota bacterium
ACCTCGTGCTACGATGCGCCATGCCTGCCTCGAGAATCTTCGTCATCTGCCTCATCTTCTTGAGTCTGACGTTCATGAGCCCCGCCACCGGCGGTGCGGAAACGCTCGCAATCGTCGGCGCCACGGTCATCGATGTCAGCGAGTTCGGCAGCAGCGATGCCGACCTCATTGACGCGGTGGTGGTGATCAAAGACGGGTTGATCTCCGCGGTTGGGCCGCGGTCCGAGGTCAGAATTCCGGCGGATGCCCGGGTGCTGCGCGCCGAGGATCGATTCATCGTTCCCGGTCTGACCGACGGTTTTGCCGCCCTCAACAACCAGGGCTACGCCGATGCCTACCTCGAGTGCGGGGTGACATCGATCATCGCGGTCTCGGGTGGCAGACGTGGTCCGCTGGCAACCGGTTTGGACCCCAGCCCGCGCGTCAGCAGACTGGGATCGGTTGGCGACAATTCGGGCACCATCGATGAACATGTGGCCGCCCTCGAAGACCTGGCGGCTGATGGCGTGGACGTCGCCCTGTTGATGTACGAGCTCACCCCGGAGCAACTCGGGACTCTTATTCGGCGGGCCCACGACCTGGGCATGGCGACCATCGGCGAGCTCGGTCGCACCTCGTACGAGGAAGGTATCGCTGCCGGGTTGGACGCCGTGGTTCACACCACCCGCTACTCGTTGGGTCTCGCGCCGGAGGACATGGCACGAGCCGTTGCCGAGCGGCCCTTCAGCAATGACCTCGAAAGTGCCAAGTGGCTCTATTACCTGTGGCTGACGGAGCTGTCACCCCACGACCCGCGCCTCGCCGAATACGCCGCAACCCTCGCCGACGGCGGCGCCGCCCTCATGCCGACCCTCAGCCTGCTCCACCTCGACCGGCCGTGGGCAGCGAATCCGTGGAAGGATCCGGTGGCCCGCCTCCTCGACCCCGCTGACATCAACGCCCCCGCCGATGCCGCTACCGGCCGCCATGCCTACGACGCCGCCCACCAGGTGGCCTATTCAGCGGTTGCGCGCGCCCAGTTCCTGCTCGAGGAGGCGTATCACCGGGCCGGCGCCCGGTACCTGGCGGGCAGTGCCACCGATGTCTGGGGCACCATGCCCGGGATCTCCCTGCACACGGAGCTCGAAAGCCTGGTACGACTGGGCCTGACGCCGCGCGAGGCTCTGGCTGCCGCCACCTCCAACTTCGCTTCGGTTTTTCCCAACTGGGGCCGGCGCGGAGAAATCGAGGCCGGATGGGCGGCTGATCTGCTGGTGCTCAGCGAGGATCCACGCGAAGACATTCGAAATCTACGCGCTATCGAGAGGGTGGTGCTGGGCGGCCAAATCATCGAGAAGGCGGGCCCGCGCGACAACGGCCGTGACGGTTTGATCGTCAGTCGCAAGGTCCTGGTTCCTCCACCAGATGCGCCGGCCGGAATCACCGCTGAAGAGATCACCTATCTCTCGGATGGCCTTCGGGTGAAGGGTTACCTCATTCGGCCCACCGATGACGGAACATACCCGGGCCTGGTCTATGCACGCGGCGGCAACCGAGATTTCAAACCGATCACTCCGAGCAGGATATGGGGTCGATTGGCAAGAATGGCGAGCTGGGGATATGTGATTGCGGGGAGCCAGTACCGGGGCGTTGCTGGCGGCGAGGGGCGGGAGGAGTTCGGCGGCGCCGAGGTCCACGATCTGCTCAACCTCATACCCGTCCTCGAGGGTGAGCCCGGCGTTGATGCGACCCGCCTCGGGATCTACGGTGGCAGCCGCGGCGGTCTCATGACCTACCTCGTGCTCGCGCAGACCGACCGCTTCAGGGCGGCGGTGATCCGAGCCGGCGTTTCGGACCTGATCTCCTGGCGGGAAGATCGGCCCGAGATGGACGAAGTCTTTGCCGACATCATTCCCGATTGGGACACCGATCGGAAGGGCGTGTTGCTTGCCCGTTCTCCCGCTCGATGGGTCGATCGCCTGAGTCCGACGACTCCGATCTTGATCCTGCATGGGACCGCGGACTGGCGGGTTTCTCCGCGACAGTCCCAGATGATGGCGGCTGCGCTTCTTGACAACCGGCGTCCGTTTCGGCTGGTCCTTCTCGAGGGCAGTGACCATCAGCTCAACGAGCACCGAGAGGAACACTTCCGCTTGACCAGAGAGTGGTTCGATCGCTTCGTGCGCGATCGCGAAGGACCGCCCGATCTTGAACCCCACGGAGACTGACATGTGTGACATCGACCGCAGAGACTTCATCAGGTTGAGTTCCGCCGGCGTCGCAGGTATCGGTCTCACCGGTGCAGCGGTATCCTCTGCAGCCGCCGGGCTCGAGGCGGACCGGCCCGTGTTCTTCCAGGGCGACGGCCTCAATCTCGGACCTCAGGAGTACGCCGAAGTCCTGGCCGGATTGACGGCCGGCGGGGATCTTCAGGAGGACTACTACTCCAATGGGGGAGTTGTCGAGGAGCTCGAAAAGCGGATGGCCGACGTCCTCGGCAAAGAGAGGGCGGTCTTCCTGCCCACCGGGACCCTGGCGAACCACCTGGCCGTTCGACTCCTGTGCGAAGCCCACGGCGGCCGGAGGGTGGTGACCCAGGCAGAGAGCCATCTCGCCAACGACGCCGGAGATGACTGTGCAACGCTTGCGGGCCTGCGCGTCGTGGGGTTGGCGCCGGGGCAGGTCGGCCTGACCCTCGAAGAGGTGCAGGCCGAGCACGCCAGGGCAAGGGCGAGCCGAGTCAAGGTCGGCATCGGGGCGATCTCTATCGAGTCTCCGGTTCGGCGAAAGCTCGGGGGCGTCTTCGACTTCGAGGAGCTGGGCCGCATCTCCGCCTGGGCCGAGTCGGAAGGGATCGGCCGGCATCTCGACGGGGCCCGGCTTTTCATCGGCGCCGCCTACACGGGCATCCCCGTGGATCGTTGGGCTGCGCTCTTCGACACCGTCTACGTGTCTCTCTGGAAGTACTTGAACGCCGGTTCGGGAGCCATCCTGGCCGGTCCCTCGGATCTGCTCGACGATTTGTTCCACACCCGCCGAATGTACGGCGGCGCCCTGGTTCGCGGATGGGTCTACGCCGCGGTTGCCATGCACTACCTGGACGGGTTCGAAGAACGGTTTCAACGGGGGATAACCATCAGCGAGGACCTCTTTGCCCGTCTCGAAAAGAACTCCGCCTTCACCGTTCGCCGCATGCCCAGCGGATCGAACGTCTTTGTGCTCGAGGTGCGGGGCACGGATCCCAAGGCGTTCCGTGACCGACTGGCGGCTGCTGGTATCTCGATGCGCGAGCCGCGCGACGACGGCTCGATCGTTGTTCAGGTGAATGAAACGTGGGCCGCCGCCACCGGCGAAGACCTCGGCCGGCGAATGGTGACTGCGTTGGGTTGAGTTAGCCCGCACTTCTCACCAGATTTCGTCGCGAGGGGTGCAAGGCGCCGTGCGTGTCTGCGCTCTCGCAAGATTCGGGAGTGAAGTCGTACTTGCGGTACGCCGAACGAGCAAATCGAGAAAGCGGAGACACGCACTGTGCATTGTGCCCCGCAGTAGAAAGATGGTGAGAAGTGCGGGCTAGGAAAGAACCCTGCCCACCACCCTCTGGCCATCGTGTACCTGGGCACCTCTCAGAACGAGCGAATCGCGAAGAACAACCCCGTCACCGATACTACAGCCATTTTCGAGGAAAACATCCGG
>DAOWFV010000069.1 GCA_030637805.1 Acidobacteriota bacterium
TCACGGTCACGACCGGGATGTCGAGCGAGGGCAGGAGATTGACGGGCAAGGTCTGGTATCCGAGGACTCCGAAGACCACTAGCGCCACCATCATCATGGTGGTGAAGACCGGGCGGCGGATGGCAACATCGTAGAGATTCATGACTTCTCCCTCGGAGAAGAGTTTTGAGTGTTGAGTGTTGAGTTTTGAGTTACGGCACACAGCTGCGGTAGGTAGATCATCGGTTGCTCCAACTAAAAACTCAAAACTAAGAACTCAAAACTACTCATCGTCGGCCCCGCCGACGATGAGTACGGGTAGGCCTCTGTGGAGGCCGGCGACCTCGGCGATCACAGCATCTTCCGCCGACAGACCGTCGACGATCTCGATCATCGCGTCCAGGCGTCGGCCGATGCGCACGCGGCGGAAGACCACCACGTCGTCGGCAACCATCATCACCTGGGACATGTCGGAGGTGGCCACCGCGGCGGCGGGCAGCCACAGGGTGGTGAGCGGCTGTGGCGAGGTGCAGATCACGTTGGCGAACATCCCCGGTCGCAACTCGCCGTCGTTGACCTTGGCGACGCCGACGATCTCGAAGGAACGGCTGGCCTCCTCCACCACCGGCTGCACGCTGTACAGTCGCGCCTCGCGGCGGCCTCCCGCCGGTCCGACCGTGAACTCGAAAGTCTCGAGCCCGCTCAGCTTGGCGGCCCACGCCTCGGGAACCCGCGCCGCGATCTTGACGGTGTTGCCGATCGCCATTTCGAGCAATCTCTCGCCGACGTCGGTCCACTGGCCGGCGACCACGTGGCGCTCGGTGATCGCGCCGGAAGCCGGCGCCCGGACGACGCTGCGCTCGGAGTTGCGCGCGGCTAGGCTGCGGGCGGCTTCGGCGGCGGCGACGCGCGCGCGCGCGAGCTCGTGGGCGGCCTCGGCCTCGTCAAAGGCCGCCTGCGGGATCGTGTCGTCGGTGAGCAGGTCCCTCTTGCGCTCGAGGGCCTTGGCGGCGAGATTGAGATCGGCTTGGGCCGCGGCCAGGTTCGCCTCCGCCTGTTCGAGGTAAATGTGGAAGGTCTCCCGGTCGACCTCGAGCAGAGGTGTGCCGGGCTGCACCCGGTCGCCTACCTTCACCAGCACCCGATCCACCTTGCCCGCAACCTCCGACGAGATTTTCAGGGTGTCGAAGGGCCGTACCTCGCCGACCAGCTCCAGGGTGGCGTGCTCCTCGCGCACCTCGGGTCGAATCAGTTGGACCTCGCGTGGCGCCAACGCCTGCTCGAGGGTTTCGGCGGCGGCGGCGGGGTCGTCGTCGCCTTTGTCGGGCCTACAGGCGGTCAACGCGAGGGCCGACACAATGGGGATGAGAATCAGCGCCGACGTTGCGGATATTTTTTTCATGGCTCTTATTCCTTGCCTTTGAGGTCTGCGAACTCGAGGTCGGGGATCGGTGCCAGACCCACCGCGTGGCGCAGTGAGACGGCCTGGAACTCGCGCTGGGCGCGAGCGACGATTTGCGAGGTTTCGGCGTCGGTGGCCTCGGTGGTGGCGTTGAGGAGGTCGGTTGTGGAGGCCTCGCCGACCCGATAGGCACGTTCGACCTGGCGATAGGCCTGGCTCGCCGCTTCGGTGCGCTCGCGCGCCGCGTCGAGCACCGCGTCGGCCGCCCGGTAGCCGAGGTAGGCGGAATCCACCTCATCGGCGATGTCTCTCCGCAGGGTCTGTTCGAGAAGCTCGATCTCGCGCATGTCCTCCTTGGCCCTGGCGACCCGAGCCTTGGTCAGGCCGCCGTCGTAAATCGGTACCCTGAGGATCAGCGAGAGGGACATCCAGTCGTTCGCCGGAAAGCCTGCCTTCTGCTGGAAGTACTGTGCCGAGGCATCCAGCTCCGGAAGCCAGGCCCCCCGTTGGACCTTGACGTAGAGGCCCGCTGCCTCCAGCTGGTGGAGCAGGGTGCGCATCTCGAGCCTCTGGCTGAAGGCGTCGGTCGTGAGCTGGTCCCCATCGCCCTCCGGAACTGGAATGGGTCCAGGCGATCGCAGCTCGCCGATCTCCGCGCGGCCGACCAACCGCTTGAGACGATGTTGCGAAAGCATGGCCTCGCCGACGGCCACGACCAGAGCTTGCCTGGCGGAAGCAACCTGGGCCCGCCAGCGGGCCACGGCGGCGACGGCAATCTCACCAACCTCGAAACGGCGTTCGGCGACCTTGAGCTGATTCTGATTCTCCTCGAGCACGATCTTGCGAACGTCCACCCACTGGGCAAGAGCGAGCGAGTTATAGAAGATCGCCGCAACGTCGAGCGTCAGGTCGTTGATGGTGGTGGACCGGTCGAGGTCGGCGATGTCGCGGTTGAGCCTGGCGATGTCCCGTGCCCGCCAATCGCGCAACCCGTAGAAAAGGGTCTGGCGGAGGTCGACGCTCGCCGACCAGTCCTGTGAAGGGCGGATTACGAATCGCTCGCCGGGCGACAGCTCAATCACCTGTTCGTCTGCGTAGAAGCTGTAGGCGCCGTTGACCTCGAGGCGGGGAAGCAGCGCCGAGGAGACCAGCTTGATATCGGCCTGGGCGCGGCGGATCTGGCTTTCCGCGAGCTCTACCTTCTCGTGGGTCGCGATGGCCGAGAGGACCAGTTCCTTGAGAGTCGCGGGCGCCTCCTCGGCGCGAATGACCGCGGGATGTGCGCACGCGATCAGCAAGAGGCCCGCGAACCACGCGTGTCGGGTTGTACGAGACATCTGCGTCCTCCTGTCGGCCACTGATACGGTGGCGGCGGCGTTGGGTTCAACCTCGGTTGCAAATCTCTTCATGACGTCTCCGCCGTCAGACCTTCGATCAACAGCCGGCCGAAGGCCTCGGTGATGCGGTGGGGATCGAGGGAGCGGTCGAAGAAGAGCTGCACACCGAGGCCGTCGAAGGTGCTCACGACGGTGGCTGCGAGGGCCTCGGCGTCTACCTCGGGCCGGAAATCGCCGCGGCGCTGTCCGTCATGGATGAAGTCGGTGATTACCTTGCGAAAGAAGCGATAGCTGGAGGTGCAGACCTCGCGGTGGCGGTCCTCGAGGAGATTGCCGCGCGAGGCGGCCCAGAAATCGAGGATCACCGGCTGCATCTCCACCTGTTCCGTGACAACGTCGGCTCCCAATTGCAGGAGCCGGAGGAGCTTTTCGTGGCCGGAGATCTCTTCGGCGAGGACGGCCTCGACACGCGTCGAGACTCTGGAGTCGATCCACTCGAAGACCGCGAAGAGCAGCTCCTCCTTACTGGTGAAGTACTCGTAGACCGTGCCCTTGCCGATCCCGGCGCGCTCCGCGATGTCGGCGACCCGGGTGCTGGTGAACCCCTGCTCGGCAAACACCGCCGCCGCCGCCTCGACCAGGTGCTGGCGTTTGGACCCGCGGTCGATTATTGTTGAAACCACGTCTCTCTCCCGATACTGACCGACCGGTCGGTCAGTCGTGAAAGATAGCCCCCAATCGGTGCCCTGTCAAGGGCCCTTTATGGTGGTGGGATATGATCCGTTGGATGCAGACAACCCACCTTTTGACCTTCGACGCCTTCCCCGAGCGCGTTCGGCTCGACGGCTTCGACGAGGCGTTGCTGCAAAGCCAGAAAGCCCTCCTCGTCCGGGTGGCCGAAGGGGAGACCGCGGAAGCACCCTATCGGGTGGTAGCGACGTCTCGGCGAGGTGTGGTGAGGAAGGGTCGTGAGAAAGCCGCCGCGAACCGGCGCCCCTTCGTCCGCTTCGTGCCCGGTCCGGAGGAGGACCTCGTCCTGATGCCGGGCGGGAGGGTTCGGCTCGCTCCGGCACGGGCGGTGGCCACCGTGGAATTTTGGCGACCACAGGCAGATATCGCGGGATTCGTGGCGGGCACCCTGGTGGAGGCCGCCCTGATCCATGCTCTGGCCTTGCGTGCCCGAGCGGTCGTGCACGCGGCGGCCCTCGAGGTTGGGGGCGCCTCTTTCCTCGCCGTAGGGCCGACCAGGGCCGGCAAGTCCACCCTGACAGCGGCGATTCTCCGGGCCGGAGGCGCCGTGGTGTCGGACGACTCGGTGATCCTCGGACACGACGATTCGAACCGGGTGGTCGTCGGAGCGCTGCGCAGGAACCTGTGGTTCCGGGATGGCACGGTGGATCTCGTGCCGGAGGTGCTGCGATCGAGCTTGTGGGAGGGTGTGTCGTTCGGCGAGAGACGCTGGGGGCTCGAACGGGAGGGTTCATCCGAGCTCTTCCGGACCCGGGTGAGGCCCGGCGCGGTGTTGCTCCTGCGGCGGGACAAGCGGTTGCGGGGGATACGGGTTCGACAGGTGAGTGCCGCCGAGGCGCTTGCCGGCCTGATCCGGGCGACCTCTCCACTCTTTCTCTCCGGCCGCTATCCGGTCGAGCGGGAACGCCTCATGCCGGTGCTCACGCATCTGGTCAACGAAACGCCGTGCTTCATGGTTCAAATGGGGAGGACTCTGGTCGAGGACCCGGAGGGGACAGTGGAGAAGCTCGTCGCGGAGATCGGGTGTCCCGCCAAGAAAATCTGACCGTGCGATGTCGAGTGATGAGCTGGCTATGGGCTGAGCCTCCTGAAAAA
>DAOWFV010000087.1 GCA_030637805.1 Acidobacteriota bacterium
CACCGCCTCGATGGGCTTGGCGCCGAGGCCCGGCACCATCGCCACCAGACCCGCCAGCAGGCCCTGCTGGTTGAGCGAGAAGTTGCAGGTGGCGCCGATCGAGCCGACGTCGATCGTCGCCGCCTCGGCACCGATCTCGGCGCAGGTCTCGTTGACAGTGTCGACGATGATCTCCGGCACCGTCCTGTCAAAGAGCTTGCCGAACTTCGATTGGTGGTATGCGGCGATGTAGATGTTTTTCACGTTGCCTCCTTGATCGAACGTAATGTCAAATTTCGGGCTCGGCTTTCGCGTGCTTCTTCGCATGCCTCCGTCAACTAGGCGTAGACCACACGCGAAATCCGAGCCCGAAATTTGAGATTAACAATTGCCTGTTTCCTCTCTCCACCGATCTCAACGTGACCTTCTCTCTTCGCGCTTCCCGAGAGGATGCCAGGCACCTCCGATCATCGCGCCCACGCCCTCCTGCATCCCATCTTGGGTCGGGGTTCTTCATTCCGAATTCCGAATTCCGAATTCCGAATTCTGAGCCTCCTTCTCCCACCACTCCACCAACTCCCCTTTAATGACCTTGCCGTATGGGGTGCGTGGGAGCTCGTCGACGATCCGGAACTCTCTGGGTATCTTGTAGCGCGCGAGGCGGCTGGCGACGAATTGGCCGAGCTCTTCGGGAGTCACCGCATGGTCCGCGGCCGGCACGATGAACGCAACCCCGACCTCTCCCCAGGTTTCGTGAGGCACCCCCACCACCGCCGCGTCGAGCAGCGACGGGTGCTGCAGCAGCACGTTCTCAATCTCGGCGGGATAGACGTTGACCCCGCCCGAGATGAACATGTCCTTGGCGCGCCCCGCGATGTAGTAGAAGCCGTCTGAGTCCCGGCGCGCCATGTCGCCGGTGTGGAACCAGCCCTCCTTGTCGATGGCCTCGGCGGTGGCCTCGGGGTTGTTCCAGTAGCCGGCGCTCACGTGCGGTCCGCGGAAGCAGAGCTCGCCGACCTCGTCCGGCGGAAGCTCCTTGCCCTCGGGGTCGCTGACCCGAGCCTCGGTGAACATCAAGGGCCGGCCGATCGAGCCCGCCTTCTCCCACGCCTCCTCGTCGCTCATGGCGAAGCAGTTCACGCCTACCTCGGTCAGCCCGTAGCCCTGACGCATCACCACGCCGCGCTCGCGGTACACGCCGACGAGGTGGCGCGGCATCGGCGCTCCGCCGGAGATGAACCAGCGCACGTGCTCGAGGTTGGCCGTTTCGAACTCGGGAGCGTCGGCGAGGATCTTCCAGATCGTGGGAACGCCGAGCACCACGGTGCAGCGCTCGGACTCGATCGTCCGCCACACCTCGGAAGCGTCGAAGTCGGAGTGCAGCACGATCCTGCCGCCGGCCAGGATAATCGGCGTCAGGAAGGCGCCCAGGCCGCCCGCGTGGTACAGGGGGGTGAAGATCGGGCTGACGTCGTCCTCGCTCAGCTGCCAGCACGCCACCGTGTTGTACGCGTTCCAGGCCACCTGCCGATGAGGAGTGATCACTCCCTTCGGCCGACCGGTGGTGCCCGAGGTGTAGAGCAGGCAGTGGGGATCCTCGGGCCGGCATGGACCCGGCACGTGGTCACCCTCGGGCAGGGAGGCGAGCAACTCATCGTACGAGAGCTCACCGCCGGCGTCATCGGCGTCCAGCGCGACCAACCGGCCCGCAGGCGCGAGCGAGCTCAAGTCGCGAACCGTGTCCACATACTCCCGTGCAAAGAAGAGAGCGGAGAGGCCGGCGTCGCTTGCGATCGTAGCCAGCTCCTGGGCGGTCAGCCGGGTTCCCAGGGGCACCAAAATCACGCCGCACTTGGCGGCTGCGAAGAAGGCATCGAGAAACTCGACCCTATTGCCCGCCAGGATACCCACCCGGTCACCCCGCTTGAGGCCCAGGCCGTAGAGCCAGGAACGGGCGCAGGCACAGGCGCGGTGATCGAGCTCGCGATAGGTGTAGCGCCGGCCGCCGGCCACCTCGACCAACGCGACCCGATCCGGCGAGAGCCTGCTGCGCTGCCCGAGGAGGTCCGCGCAGATCACGGCTCGACTTCCTCCTCTCCGGTCGCCTCGCGCATCTCCGGAGGCGGCGCCGCCAGCGCCGCCTGCAGCGCCTCGAGGACCTTGTCGGGGCACTCGCGGTGCGGCACGTGGCCGCACCCGGGGACCGTGGAAAGACGCGCCCGCGGCAGGCCGTCGAGGAGACGCTGCGCGTAGTCCAGGGTGAACAAGCCATCGGCGTCGCCCCATACGAGATCGACCGGCACCACTACCTCGTTGAGCCGCCCGTCGAGCAGGTAGGCGTCGATCTGATCACCGGCATCCGCCAGGCGCCCCTTCAGGCGACCGGCCGGACCCGCGCTCATCCAGCGAACCACATCGTCCAGCACGAAGCCCGGGATCGGCGGCGTCGCCGGTCCCATCAGACCCTTCATCGTCTCGCGCGCTTCGTCTCGGGTCGCCGGGTAGAGGTTGACGGCGGGGTTGTCCTGCCTGATCGCACCGCCGTTGATCGCGACCAGCCGGTCGACGGCGTCGGGGTAGTCGCGGGCGTAGAGCATGGCGACCCACGCGCCCATCGAGTTGCCGACCAGAATTGCCCGCTCGCCGGCGCACACGGAATCCATCACGACTTCGACGCCGGCCAGCACCTGGTCGATGCCAAGGGGACCGCTGCGGGGATCGCTCTTCCAGTGACCCGGGAGATCGGGGATCACCACCCGGTAGCTGTCGAGCAACGGCGGCACCATCCGCGCCCAGGCCCCGGCCTGGTCGCCGGCGCCGTGCAGCATCACCATGCAGGGGCCCGACCCGCCCTCCCAGACGGCCATCCGGCCTGCGGGGGCGGCGACCCAGGTCTTTTCGAAACCCGCCTTGCCGAGAGCCATGCGGCTGAACATGGCGTCCACCTTCAGGGGACGCTTCCACACCATCCACACCGAGGCGATGACGGCAATGACCACCACGACGCCGATCGCGATGACAATTTTCAGCACCAGCTTCTTGCCCATGGTTGACTCCCCAAGCTCCATCAGTTTTGAGTTCTTAGTTCTGAGTTTTGAGTTCGCACCCGCCCACCTTCCCGACTGAACCACCAAGACACAAAGAGAGGGTGGCGGTAACTCAAAACTAAAAACTCAAAACTAAAAACTCACACCTGATTGGCTTCACTCTAAACCCTTCACTCTTCATCCTCACGGCATCCTGAATGCTGCTCCCGCCTGATTGTAGCCAACGCCCGAGCCGACCATGACCAGCAGGTCGCCCGAGGATACCTTCCCCTGTTGGAGGGCGTCATCGAGGGCGATCGGCACGCAGGCGGAGCCGGTGTAGCCCCACTTCTCCATCACCGTGTGGGTACGTTCCATCGGCAAACCCAGATTCTCCATGATGAGCTCGATCGAGGGGCGGCGCACCTGGGTGAAGATAGCGAAATCGATGTCCGCGACCTCGAAGCCGCCGTTGGCGGCCAGGGACCGAACCACCTTGGGCCACCCCTCGTGGTTGACCTCGGGCGGGTAACGCTCAACCATCCGCACCGTGGTCCGTCCCGCCTCGACCGCCTCCACCGTCGCCGGCTCGAAGGTGCCGCCGGCATAGATCCCCCAGTGTTTGGCATAGGCGCCGTCGGCCCGCGAGGCCGAGGAGATGAAGCCCGGCTCTTCCGCCGGCTCGAGCACCGCCGCGCCGGCGCCGTCTCCGTAGAAGAAGACTATCGGGTCGTCCGCCGCCGCCAGCTTGTGCATGTTGTAGACGCCGAGGACAAGCACCGTTCGGAGGTTCGGGTTGGTTGCGATCAGCCCTGCGCCGATGGCCACCCCGGTCGGGAACGAGGCGCAGGCGCAGCCGACATCGAAGGTCCCGGCGTTCACCGCCCCGAGCTTGTGCTGGAGCACGACCGAGGTCGCGGGTGTGGTGTAGTCCGGTGAGTCGGTTCCGAGGATGATCAGATCAACATCTTCCGGACGGCGCCCGGCCCGCTCGAGCGCCTGTTGTGCTGCCGGCAGCGCGATGTCCGAGGTACACCAGTCCTCCGGCGCCCACCACCGGGTGCGGATGGCCGTCGAACTCTCCATCTTGTCCACGAAATGGGGCAAATGTGCGAAACGCTCTCGCAGCGCGTCGTTCGATACCTCGATCTCGGGGATGTACCGACCAGTCGAGACGATCGTTCCGTAACGTGTCATTTCCTCTCCTCGTCAGCGGGCGAACAGAA
>DAOWFV010000104.1 GCA_030637805.1 Acidobacteriota bacterium
AAACGGCCTCCACGGTCTCGAAATGATCTCTGAGCTGCGATAACATGCCCCCAGGGGAACAACTCACAATGAGTGACCTCATCGGTCGCACGCTCGGGCACTACCGCATCGTCGAGAAGATCGGCGAGGGCGGGATGGGGGTGGTGTACCGAGCGCACGACGAGCGGTTGGACCGTGATGTGGCAGTCAAGGTGCTGCCTGAGGAGGTCGCGGAAGATCCGGAGCGGCTAGCGCGGTTCGAACGTGAAGCGAAGGCCGTCGCTGCTCTGTCACATTCGGGAATTCTCGAGATCTTCGACTTCGATAAGGAGAACAGTGTCACCTTTGCGGTCACGGAGTTGCTCGAGGGCGAAACCCTTGCTGAGATCATTCGAAAGTCCCGGCATCCGCTGCCCTGGAAGCAGGTGCAGGAGATTGGTTCTGCGGTGGCGGACGGGCTCAGTGCAGCCCACGACAAGGGAGTGGTCCACCGGGACATCAAACCCTCCAACATATTCGTGTGCTCTGACGGCCGGGTGAAGATCCTCGACTTCGGTCTCGCGGCGACCCGCGGTGTGGTGGACGACGAGGCGGAAACCGGTTCAATAGAGGCTCCCCTTACCGCTGAGGGCAAGGTAATGGGGACCGTCGCCTACATGTCGCCCGAGCAACTCCGCGGTCTGCCCGCTAACCCGCACTCCGACATCTGGGCGCTCGGGGTCGTGCTCCACGAGATGGCCTCCGGAAGCCGGCCGTTCAAGGGGAACACCGGTTTCGAGCTGAGCTCCGCCATTCTCAATAAGACCCCACCGCCCTTACCCGTGGGACCGGACGGTGTGCAACCGACCCAGCTGCAGGCGATAATCGACCGCTGCCTCGAGAAGGACCCCAGCCGACGCTACCAGAGCGCCGGTGAGGTGCGGGCTGCGCTGGAGACGGCACAGTCCGGGGGTGTAGTCTCCGGTCCCGCGCCGTCGACCTCCGCTCGTATGCGCCGGTGCTGGCCGGTTGCGACGTTCGTGGTGGTGGCGGCCATCATGGCGGTGCTGGCTGTCTTCGATGTGGCTGGCGTTCGCCGGCTGCTACTGGGCCGTGGCGGCGGTCAGCCGCAGGCGGTCAGGATGGCGGTGCTGCCGTTCGCCAACCTCTCAGGCGACCCGGAGCAGGAGTACCTCTCGGACGGCTTCACGCAGGAGATGATCACTCAGCTCGGTCGTCTCCATCCCGAGGGTCTGAGCGTCATCGCACGCTCGTCGGTGATGCGCTACAAGAAGGGTGACACGCCGATCGACCAGATCGGCAGCGAGCTGGAGGTGGACTATGTCCTGGAGGGAAGCACCCACCGCGAGGCGGACCGCATCCGCATCAATGCCGTGCTGATCCAGGTGGGAGACCAGACGCAGCTCTGGGCCGACACCTACGAGCGCGAGCTCGCAGGCATCCTGGCGGTGCAGAGCGAGGTGGCGCAGCGGGTGGCCACGGCGCTGGCGCTCGAGCTGCTGCCGGCCGAGCAGGCCCGTCTGACCTCGGCTCGATCGGTCAACCCCGAGGCTCACGATGCCTACCTCAAGGGCTCACACCACCGTCAGATGTTGACGTCGGAAGGACTTGACACCGCCGAGCGCTACTTCGAGCTGGCGCTGGAGAACGACCCTGAGTATGCCCCGGCCTACGAGGGACTCGCACGGGTTTGGAATTCCCGTCGGCAGATGGGAATCGTGCCGCGTGATGAGGGCGGACCCAAGGCGAAGGCGGCGGCGCTGCAGTCGATCTCGCTCGATGAAGGCAGCGCGGGAGCGCACGCTGTAATGGCAGCGGTCAAGACATGGACCGATTGGGACTGGGCCGGAGCAGAAACCGAGTGGCGGAGGGCTCTCGAGCTCGATCCCAACCGCGCCTACACCCATGCGTCCTACGCCTTTTTCCTGGCCATCACGGGGCGCCCCAGCGAGGCAATACGACACAGCGAACGGGCGCTCGAGCTCGACCCGTTCAACGCGTACTTCCACGGCCTGCACGCGACGACCCTTTACTTCAACCGACGCTACGACGACGCCCTGGCTGCCGTCCGCAAAGCGTTTGCCATACAACCCAACCAAGGGTTTGCCCGCAACGCGCTCCAATACGTTTATATTTGCAAGGGAATGCGTGATGAGTGGCTCGCCGACCAGCGCGAGCAAATAGCCCACGACCCCGAGCGCGTGGCGGCGTTCGAGCGGGGCCTGGCGGAAGGCGGACACGAGGGCGCGCAGCGGGCCATCGCCGACCTCCTGGCGGCACGGCACGAGGCGTCCGGGGGAGTCATACGCCCGGGCCTGGCCCACAATGTCGCATTGAGTTATCTCGACGCGGGCGACCACGACCTGACCATCGATTGGCTCGAGAAAGCGTACGAAGAGCGAGATCCCGCAATGCCGTTCCTCACCATGCCTCTCTGGGACCCCCTGCGCTCCAACCCACGCTTCCAGGACATTTTGCGCCGGATGAATCTTCCCCTGGGTTGAAAAGGGTCGGAAGTCGGAACCACCCTCTCCATGGTGCGCTCCTGGTGCACTTGACCTCAACAAACGGCAGCCGCTCGACTCGTAACGCCCCGCTAACTGCGATACCATGCCCCAAGGGAATCACTAACAATGAGTGACCTCATCGGTCGCACCCTCGGCCACTACCGCATCGTCGAGAAGATCGGCGCGGGTGGGATGGGGGTGGTGTACCGGGCGCACGACGAGCGGCTGGATCGGGATGTGGCGATCAAGGTGCTGCCGGAGGAGGTGGCTCAGGACGCTGAGAGGCTGGCCCGGTTCGAGAGGGAAGCCAAGCTCCTAGCCTCCCTCAACCACCCAAACATCGCCACCTTGCACGGTCTTGAGGAGGACGATGGTCGCTGTTTCCTGGTCATGGAGGTGGTGGAGGGTGAGAGTCTGGCGACTGTCCTCGCGAGAGGGGCCATTCCCGTTGACGAAGCCCTGCCGATTGCCCTTCAAATCACCGAAGCCCTGGAGGCGGCCCACGAGCGCGGGATCATCCACCGTGACCTCAAGCCCGCCAACGTCATGGTCGCTGCCGAGGACCGGGTCAAGGTCCTCGACTTCGGGTTGGCGAAAGCGTTTGACCGGCAGGGGTCAACCCCTTCGAGCCCCGAATCCATAGCCGAGTCACCCACTATCACGGCAGAGATGACACGTGCCGGCACGTTACTCGGCACTGCAGCCTACATGAGCCCCGAGCAGGCGCGCGGGAAAAGGGTCGACAAGCGGACCGACATCTGGGCGTTTGGCTGCTGCTTGTATGAATCCTTGACGGGCAAAAGGCCATTCTTCGGGGAGACGGTCTCGGACACTCTTGTCGAGTTGCTCGAGCGAGAGCCTGACTGGGACGCGCTTCCTGAAGAAACGCCCTTTGCTATCCGCAGACTCCTGCACCGCTGCCTCGAAAAGGACCAGCGCCAAAGGCTGCGAGACATCGGCGAGGCACGGGTCGTAATCGGTGACCCATCGAGGTGGCCCGCCGATGACCAGACTGGTGCGGTGTCGCCGAAGCCCGCCGGCTGGGGCGCCAAGTTGGTGTTCGCCCTCGGTGCAGCGGTCATCACAGGCATCGTAGTCGGCGTGACCGTGTGGATGGCGGTGCGTCCCCTCGTCCCGCGTGTGACCCGCCTGTCCATTCCGCTTCCGGCCGAGGTTTCGCCATCGATTGCGGTGTCGCCCGATGGCATGCAGGTCGTCTATGTCGACCCGAACGGTGGATTCTCCGTGCGTGCTCTCGACGAGCTGACACCGAGACACCTGACCGGCCTGGGATCGCCGGGTCAGCCCTTCATTTCGCCTGATGGAAAGTGGATCGGTTTCTTCGACGGCTTGAAGTCCCTGAAGAAGGTGCCGATGACCGGTGGACCGCCGGTACTGGTTTGCTCCCTTGGGGGTACCGCAGCTATGGGTGCGAGCTGGGCCCACGACGGCACGATCATCTTCGCGACGGACGATCCCGGGACCGGCCTGTGGCGCGTACCGGGAGCTGGCGGCGAGGCGGAGCTGCTGACCACACCTAAGCAGGGAAATGGAGATCACCACTGGCCCCACGCCCTTCCGGGCGGCCGGGCGGTTCTCTTTTCCGTCCGCCGATACGGGCTTGCCGATCCCCAGGTAGCGGTGCTCGATCTCGATTCGGGAGCCGTCAAAACGCTTCTGCCGGGAAGCCACCCGATGTATCTGCCGACAGGCCACCTGATCTATGGAACCTCGGGGTCCTTGCGCGCTGTCGGTTTCGACCTCGGAGAACTCGAGACCGTCGGCACTTCGGTGCCCGTCCTCGAGCAGGTGGCCACGACGCGCACAGGACAGATAGGGGTCAGCGTGGCCAACGACGGCACGCTGGTCTACCTGCCCGGCGGGATCCAGGGTGTATCGCGGCGGCTCGTGTGGGTGGATCGGCAAGGAAACGAGGAGCTCTTGCCCGTGCCTCCGGCGGCGTACATGATCCCCCGCATTTCGCCCGACGGGACCAGCGTCGCGCTCGACAACCGCGAACCCTCGGCGAACATCTGGATTTGGGATTTCGAACGTGAGGCGATGACCCGATTCACTTTCGAGACGGCGGCCTATCCGGTCTGGACTCCGGATGGACAAATGCTGGTGTTCACGGCTTTCGACAAGGGGGTCGGAAACCTCACCTGGCGGGTCACGGACGGCACCGCCATGGAAGAACGACTCCTGGAAGGCCCGAATAGCCGGTATCCGACATCGATCACACCGGATGGAACCCGGCTGGTCTATCGGGAGGAAGCGGGCCCGACGGGTCTCGACGTCGCCATGCTGACCTTGGGA
>DAOWFV010000089.1 GCA_030637805.1 Acidobacteriota bacterium
GAATCCGTGTCAACAACCTCACCGACGAGCTCTACACATCCTTTGGTTACTTTGACGGCTGGCAACCGGTGTGGATTCCCGCCGCAACCCGGAACGCATACGCCGGCCTGGTTTTTGACTGGTAGCAGAAGGTCGCAGGTCTCAGGTCGCAAGTCGCACATCGCAAGGCGCAAGTCGCAGTAGAAGCTCCTGGATGTCAAGCCCTTTTTTGTAATTCCAATGAAACCTGAAACCTGAAGCCTGAAGCCTGAAGCCTGAGACCTGAAGCCTGTGAGACCTGAAACCTGTGACCTGGAGCCTGAGACCTGCGACCTGCGACCTGAAGCCTTCTCATGCCGCACCGCGTCATGCCGAAGCGCGACGGAGAGGGTAAGCTGCCTCGGGTAATTCACCGACCCCTTTGCGGGGCCGATCCGGAACGGAGCATGATCAGCTCACTTTTTGCTTTCGTATTGCTGCTGAAGGTCCACATCCTCAGCCGCCTCTTTTTCCGACTCGAAAACGAGTGGATCGGCGGGGAGCCGGAGAATCAGTGGCGCGATACACGGATCATCGCCTTGATCAACCACACCAGCCTTTACGAGCCGCTGATCGCCGGTTTTGCGGAGATCCGCCTGCTGTGGAAGTTCGCCCGCCACGGCGTGCTGCCGGTGGCCGAAAAAACGATGAATCGCCGGATCGGCCTCTACTTCCGCACCCTGGTCCGCCACGTGGTGGTGGTAACGCGCCAGCGCGACCACACATGGGACCGGGTCCTGAACCAGTTGGACTCCAAGTCCATCGTCATCATCCTTCCCGAGGGACGAATGATGCGGGCCGACGGGCTGGACTCCACCGGCCGGGAGATGACCATCCGCGGCGGCATCGCCGATATCCTCGAGGTGCTGCCGGAGGGGCGCATGCTCATCGTCTACTCCGGTGGTCTGCACCACATCCAGACGCCGGGAGACCTCCTGCCGACGCCCTTCCGGACGATCCGCTGCCGGATGGAGATGGTCGACATCGCCGAGTACAAGAACGGGGTCAATAAGAACCATCCTGACCTCGACTTCCGCGGCGCGGTGATCGCCGACCTCACCCGACGCCGCAATGCCAATTGCCCCACCGAAGACACGAAATAGAATCTCGGATCCCGGATTAGAGTGACAGTTAGCGCTTGATCGCGAGGGCTTCGGCGATCATGGCGGCAGCGGCATCGCCTGCCTCCCCCACGTCGACGACAACAGCATCCGAGGCGTCGAGAGCGGCCAGCAGGGAGGGAACCAGCGCGCGCCGCACGACCATCACGACCCCGGCGACACCGGGAACGGCGAGCGCCCGCCGCATGGCCGGCATGTGACCGGCGCCGCGCAGCTCGACGGGCCCGACCTCGTCGACGATCACCACACAGCCGCTCTCACACCGCGCGAGGGCCGTCCGACCGAGGCGAAAACCGGCCTCGTCGAATCGGAAACGGGTGCCGAACTCGCCCTTCTCGCGCTCGACCTTTTCAGCGAGGACGGCCTCCTCGCCGGTCGTGAGGTCGCGAATCCGAAAGCCCATCTTGCGTCCCCCCTCGCGGTTCCCGTGCTGGACGAAGCCGGCCACCGGCACGCCCCCCTCCTCGAGCCTCGCGGCGAGGCAGGAGACCGCCACGCTCTTGCCGCTATCGGGGGGCCCGGTGACGACCACCGTGCGAACCGCCACGGAGAGAGGCGCGTGGGGCCGGGTAAGCGCCGAGTGCCCGCGCAGAGAGGCCGCCGCTGCAGCCTCCTCGGCGATGCGCGCGGTGTGGGCCAGAAGCACCTCACCGAGGCCGGGAAGCCTACGCAGGCGATCAAAAAGGTCCCGGCCCCGCAGGGAGTGAGCGGCCCAGACCTCGCCCGAGGCCTCGGCAATGCGGGGTAGGGCGTTGAGCGAGAGACCAAGGACCAGTCCCAGACGCTCCATTCCGACCCGCTCGGCCGCCCGCAGGAGGGACTCGGCGTCCACCGCCCGCACGAGAACCGCAGCGGCCACGGTGAGCACGAGAAGGCGCAGCAGAACCATCCCGCCGATCTCGAGGCCGCGACCGGGGCCCGCCGCCCAGGCCACCACCGCCGCGGTAACCGCCGCAGCGAAGAGAAATGCAAGCGCCACTCCGACCCGAAGCGCGGCACGTACCGCCGGAGGATCCAGGAACCAGGCGGAAGCCAAGGCGACGACCGCAGCGCCGGCAGCGAGACGGGGATCCCCGGTCAGGACCGCGGCCACAGCGGCGAAGAGCAGGAGGCCGGCAAAGCGCCTCACGGACGCCCTCCCATCCGCCGCACGACCCGCCCGGCAACCCGCCACGCCCACAGACCGCCCGCCGCCCCGACCAGAGCCGTGGCGGCGACGACGGCTGCGAAAACCGCCATGGGCCGTATGCCGCCCAGCCCGACCGCGGCAGCAGCCTCCTCCCCCAGCTTGAGGTAGGATTCCACCGCCTCCGAGCCCGCGACCAGCCACATCATTCCGAGCTTCTGCAACGGGTTGGTGGCAAGGGCAATGGCGCCACCGATGGCCGCGCCGATCGCCCGCCCGCCGGTCGCGGTCATCGCCACCTCGACGGCGATTGCCTCCACCGCGATGCCGATGAGCGGCCCCGGGAAGAAGCCCCCGAGCGTGAAGACCTTGAGGAAGATCGCCACCACCCCGGCCAGGAGGCAGACCCCGGGCCGGGGCTGGAGCCGGCGAAGACAGACCAGGCAGAGCAGACCGAGAACCCCCATCACCGTACCCCGCAGCGGCATCTTCCCCAGATAGACGGCGGTGCCGACGGTCGCCTCCAGGGCACCCCAGAGAGCGCCGAAGAGGGCTGCGTAGGTCCAGGCTCGGGCGTCTCTCAAGTCGCCACCTCGACAAGGTGTCCACCCTCGATCTGCAGGTGGCGGTGGACCGCCGCCGCCAACTCCAGTCGGTGGGAGATCACAAGGTAAGCCCTCCCCTTTTCGGCTCGCCTGTGAAGCAGGCCGACGAGGTCGATGAGATCCTGAGGGTCGAGACCCTGACCCGGCTCGTCGACGATCATCAGGCTTGGGCGCTGGAGGTCGAGGGCCGCGTGCACCAGCCGCTGTCGCTCACCACGGGAGAGAGTCCACGGCGCGCGTGCGGCGAGGTGATCCAGGCGGTGACGGCGTAGCACCCGGGCAGACTCTCCGCGGGACGTGTCCGTCGCTTCGACCTCGCCGGCCACGGTGCCCGCGAAAAGCTGGAGCTCGGCCGACGGCAGCATGAGGCCCACGCGCCCTGACCGCCTTACGGCGCCCGTAGCCGGCCGGCGTAGACCCGTCAGAACTCGCGCCAGGGTTGACTTTCCAGCGCCGTTGGCCCCCGACAGGAGCACCACCTCGCCGGCCCGCAGATCGAGGTCGACGCCATCCAGCAAACGGCGGCCGCCTCGCTCGACCGTCAGGCCCCTCGCCTCCAGCACCACCCGGTCGAGGGCTGTCACCGGCGGCGATGGGAACCGCGGCGCCTCGGGCGTCCCATGGGATGAGAGGCGTCCGTCGTCGAGCTCCAGCCAACGCCTGATCCCGTTACCCAGCCGCCACCCCGCCTGCTCGCTGAGGAGAACCGAGCCACCCATGCCGCGGATCTCTGTGAGCAAGCCGCCGAGCGCCGTCACGCCCTCCTGATCGAGGTGGGCGGTGGGCTCATCGAGGAGCACCGGCCGCGGGCTCGCACCGAGCGCTACCGCGAGGGCGACCCGCTGACGTTGCCCCGAGGAGAGCTCGGTCGTGCGCCGGTCCAGCAAGGGCTCGACGTCGAGGCTGCGGATTGCGTGGTCGAATCGTTCCTGGTCTCCGTGCAGACGAACCGCCGCCGCCGCTTCCTGCCCCACGGTAGGGAGAAAGAGCTGGGCATCCGGGCGGTCGAGGCAGGTGGCGACCAGATGGGCACGCTGGCCGGGGTCGAGATCGCTGAGCGATTCGCCGTCGAGGAGCACATCGCCCCCGATCGTCGCCGGACGCAGCCACGGCACCAACCCGGCGATGGCGTGGAGCAGGGTCGACTTACCCGTGCCGGAGCGTCCCGAAACACCGACGACGTCCCCGGGCTCAACCGCCAAGTCGAGGCTGCGAAGAACCGGGAGCGCCTCGCCGGCCAGACGCACAGTGAGGCCCTTCACCTGGAGAACGGAACGGCGATTATCTGCCTTGGTCACACGGACTCACTACCGCAGAGCGGGGGTGGATGTCAACGCAACAACCGAGTTTTGAGTTTTTAGTTTTGAGTTTTGAGTTACTGGCGCCCGGCCCCCGGGCTAAATTCTTAATTCTTAATTCTCAATTCTCAATTCCCGACTCCCGCGGAGATCAGAAGCGCGATGCCAGAGTGAGCCCAAGCGCGGGCAACAGGCTCGAGCCACCCTACCTTCTCCTCGCGTCGGTAATTCCGAATTCCGAATTCCTAATTCTGCTCCTCTCCCTGTTGTTTCTTCACTTGTTCATCTCTTCATAAGTTGACCGGGGTCAACGACCTAGCGCTTCCCGCCTTGCACAATCGCGGTTA
>DAOWFV010000108.1 GCA_030637805.1 Acidobacteriota bacterium
GGCGGTGAGCAGGTAGGGGGTGTTGTCCTCGGCGGTGTTGTTGATGAGCTGGGCAGTGCAGCCGTAATCGTCCCCGTCTGAGGTGACGGTGATGAGCGCCACCGAGCGGATTTGGTCGCGCCAGCGGTTCCCTTCGGGGCAGACGACGTTGACGTTGCAGGCGCCCCGCTTCAAGTCAGCTACGGCCTCGCGCTCGCCGAAGAAGCGGTAGCCGTGGTTGACCGAGGAGATTTCGAGGGCGGGCTCCTGTTGCAGACCGCTCGGAAGCTGGAGCTCCACCACCGCTTCGTCCCCGAGGACCATCGCAGTCCGCAGACCGCCGGCGGCGTTGCGGTTGGCGGCGGTGTAGGGGCCCTGCACCTGGGCGCCTTCGCTGTCGTGGATCCACAGGGCAGCTCCCGCCGGAAGCTCGAAACGGCTCAGGCCGATGCTGAGGCTGAGCGCGCCGGGGGAGGCGATGCGTAGACGCCACAGCCGCGAGCCGTCGCCCAGGGTCTCCCAGGTCCCACTGTTCTCCGGGTTGAACGCCACCGGAAGGCTCCGACCGTAACGCAGCGGAACGGGAGCACCGGCGCTCTCACGCCGGGCATCCTCCGCAAGCAGGGCTGCCACGTTCACCTCCGGCATCACCGCCCGCTCCACGGTCTGCAACGCCTGGGTTCCGGGCAGCATGCTGGGGGGCAGGCGGCCGGATCCGGCCATGGCAGCTGGCGTGGCTGCAAGCAGGGTGAGGCCGAGGATTAGGCAGAAACGAAAGATGCGGGGGGCGCTGGTCAGAATCATGTCGGTCTCAGTCCTCGATTGTGAGGCGCTCCATCTTCACCGGCGTCCGAGGGCGGTCCCCGGTGCTCGTGGGCGTCGAGCCGATGGCATCCACGACCTCCTGGCCCTCGATGACCCGGCCGAAGACGGGATGCTGCGACGGGCCCGGGCTGAACCAGTCGAGATAGGCGTTGTTCGCGGTGTTGAGGAAGAACTGCGAGCCGCCGCTGTTGGGTCGGCCCGTGTTGGCCATGGACAGGGTGCCCGGCTCGTTGGAGATCTTGGCGTTCTCCAGGTGTTCGTCGGCGATGGTGCCGTGGGGCGGACCGCCGGTGCCCGCCCGGGCGCTCTCGGGATCGCTGCTGTAGGGACAGCCGAACTGGATCATGAAGTCCTTGATCACGCGGTGGAAGTGCAGGCCATCGTAAAAGCCGCTCTTTGCCAGCTCGATGAAGTTGCCGGCGGTGATGGGCATCTCCTCGAGAAGGATCTCTGTCTTGAAGGTGCCCATCGAGGTGTCGAAAGTTGCGGTGGGGTTGGCCATCTTTTTGCTCCTTGTGACGCGGCAAACGCGCTTGATACACGATATCACGAGAGAATTAGGAATTAGGAATTAGGAATTAGGAATTATCGGCGCGGAGAGGCGGCTTGGCCGTCGGGGCCTATTGCCCGCGCCCTAGCGAACTAAAAACTCAAAACTCAAAACTAAAAACTCCTGCGATGTCCTTCCAGTTACAATCACCGTGGGGGTCTCATGATGTTCCGACGATTCGTTTTCGTGCTCCTGGCCGTGCTGATCGGGTTTCCGGTGTGCGCCGGACAGCAGCATCCCACTGAAGCGGAAAAGAGCTTTATGTGGCGGGTGCAGAGGGGCGAGACGACGGTCTACCTCCTGGGTTCGATCCACGCCCTCAGGGAGGACACCTACCCCCTCCCGGCGATCATCGAGGAGGCATTCGAGGAGGCGGAGGTGGTGGCCTTCGAGGTCGACCTCGACGACCTGACCGCGGCGGCGGTCACGATGCTCGCTGCGGGTACGCTCGAGGGTGAGGACAGCCTCGAAGAGGTGGTCGGTCCCGAGGTGTGGAACGAGGTCTCCGAGCGCCTGCGGGGGGCCGGCCTCCAGCCTGAGGCCTTCCAGAGGATGAAACCCTGGATGGTGGCGCTGACTCTCACCGCCTTCGAGCTGGTCCGCGCGGGTTACTCCCCGGGAGCCGGTCTCGACAGCCATTTCAGCAACGGCGCCAAGGCGACCGGCAAGGAGCGGCTCGCCCTCGAGACGGTGGACTTTCAGGTCGGCCTCTTTGCCGACCTCAGCCCCGCCCAGAGCGAGGCCTTTCTACGCTACACCTTGCGCGACCTGGATGCGGTGATCCCGCTACTCGATGAACTTTACTCTCAGTGGCGGGTGGGAAACGTCGAGCCGGTGGAGGAGCTCTTGATCGAGGGATTTGAGGAGTTTCCGGAGCTTTTCCGGAAGTTGGTGACCGATCGAAACCGGTCGTGGCTGAGTCCGGTCGAGGAGCTGATTGCGGATGATCGGGACGCCATGGTGGTGGTCGGGGCGTTGCATCTGGTCGGTGATGGGGGACTGGTGGCCCTTCTCCGTGAGCGGGGCTACACCGTGGAGCAGCTCTGACAAAGTGAGCTTCGCCTATACTTCGGGCATGGTCGCGCACGATTCAGAGGAAGCGGGAGGAAACAACCGGCAGAAGCCGGGGACGGCCCTTTCGCGCCGCCTGCGTCGGGCATGGCGGCGGCTGGGACGCCGCTTCAGCGGCCAGCAGGTGCGCTTCGTCTACCACCAGGTCTACACCGCGTGCCTCGAGGAGGTCCCCCTCGATCCCTTGCGCGGGGAGAAGATCCTCAGCTTTCTTATCGAGGAGGGTCTGATCGATCGGGAGGACGTCTCGGTGCCGCGGATGCCGGCGGTGCGTAGCCTGCTCCGCGTACACAGCGCCGACTACATCGAGTCCATCGGGCAGCCCGAGACGACGGAGAGGATCTTTGGCGCGAAGCTCGCCGATGATGCGGCCGAGAGGGTGATCGAGGCACAGCGAATGGGCGTGGGCGGCACCATCCAGGCCACCCGGCTCGCCCTGCAGGGGCATTCCGTAGCCGTCCATCTCGGTGGCGGATTCCACCACGCGCGTCGGGACGCCGGCATGGGCTTCTGCGTTTTCAATGACATCGCGGTGGCGGTGGCTCGCCTGCGCGCCAAGGGCTTCAGCGAACCGGTGCTGGTGGTGGACCTGGACCTGCACGACGGCAACGGTACCCGGGAGATCTTCGCCCGCGATCCCTCGGTCCACACCTTCTCGGTCCACAACGAGGACTGGGGCGAGACCGCGGCGGACGCCTCGACCTCCATCGCGCTCGGCGAGGATGTTGGTGACGAGGTCTATCTCGGCACCTTGCTGAAGACGCTGCCGGACGTTCTGGCCGAGGTGAAGCCGGGCCTGGTGGTCTATGTTGCCGGCAGCGACCCGGCAGCCGACGACCCTCTGGGCAATTGGCGGATCTCGGCCGATGGAATGCTGCGGCGCGACCATCTCGTGGTCGAGCTGCTGCGTCGCCGGCGCCGCCGGGTGCCGCTGGTCGTACTGCTTGCGGGCGGCTACGGCACCGGCACCTGGCGCTACAGCGCCCGCTTCTTTTCCTGGCTGATCAGCGGTCGGAGGGTCGAGCCTCCGAGCAGTACGGAGCTCACCCTGCGGCGCTTCCGGAAGATCGGGCGCTCACTGGATCCCGCCTCCCTCACGGCCGAGCCGAGTGGCTACTCATGGCGGCTGGATGAGGAGGACCTGGTGGGCATCCTGCCGGGGGGCCCCCAGCGAACCCGCTTCCTGTCCCACTTTTCCAGCCATGGAGTGGAGCTGTTGCTGGAGCGATTTGGCCTGCTCGATCAACTTCGCTTGCGCGGCTTCCGCCATCCCGTGGTGGAGATCGACCTGAAGGGGAGCACTGGGGACACGCTGCGGGTCTTCTCCGAGCCCGACCGCAGCGAGCTGTTGATGGAGCTGAGGGTGAACCGCGACCAGCGGGTTGTCACCGGCTTTGAGGTGCTTGTGATCGAGTGGCTCTTGCTGCAGAACCCGCGTGCCCAGTTCGGCCCCTACAGGCGGCCGCTTCCGGGACAGAAGCACCCGGGTCTGGGGCTGCTCAAGGATGTCTTCAGCTGGCTGTTGGTGATTGCCGAGATGCTCGAGCTCGACGGAATCTACTGGATGCCGTCGAGCTACCACGTGGCGGTGCAGAGCCGCCGCACGGTTCGTTTCCTCGAGCCCGAGCACGAGGCCTTTGCCCAGGTCCTCGAAGGGCTGTTCGACGGCATGCCCTTGGCCCGCGCGAGTCGCGCGATCGAAGACGGCCTGGTGGTGGATTCGGCGACCGGGAAGTCCCTCGAGTGGCAGGGTTACCCCATGGTGCTGGCGGTCTCAGACGTCCTTCGCGAGAGAGTAACCGGTGATGCCTACGAGACACGGGTGGAGGAGGAGAAGAAACGGCTGAAACTGACTCTCTCGGATCCGGAGGCGGCAGGGACCCGGCCCTGACAGCTGGTTGTCAATAATTTTCAATTTTCAATTCTCAATTTTGAATTCATCGCAGAGAGTGACAAGTAGTTTAAATTAAGAATTAAGAATTAAGAATTGAGAATTAGGGCGCCGCGGTCTGGGTGCTAGAGTAACCTCATGGGAGACGGCATGGACCGGGGTTTCCGACATGCGCTGGTGGTGGGA
>DAOWFV010000229.1 GCA_030637805.1 Acidobacteriota bacterium
GAAGAAGAGGCCGCAGCCGAGCAAGAGGCGGTTGTGGAAGAAGAGGCCGCAGCCGAGCAAGAGGTGGTTGCGGAAGAAGAGGCCGCAGCCGAAGAAGAAGAGGTTGTGGAAGAAGAGGCCGCAGCCGAGCAAGAGGCGGTTGTGGAAGAAGAGGCCGCAGCCGAGCAAGAGGCGGTTGCGGAAGAAGAGGCCGCAGCCGAAGAAGAAGAGGTTGTGGAAGAAGAGATCGCAGCCGAAGAAGAGGCGGTCGTTGAAACAGAGGCTTCTGGTGAGGAAGAACAGGCCGCGGCTGACGAAGAAGCGGACGCCGAGGAGGGTGAAACCGACTCTGGCGAGACCTCGGAAGATGGCGAGGAGAAACCTACCGCCAAAGCCGAAGACGAGCTGAAGGAGAGTTGAGCCATGGCCCGCAAAGGAATATCGGAAAAGAAGGAGCGTACGAAATGACGATGACCAAGGCGGACCTGGTAGAGGTGGTGGTGGAAGCTGCGGACGTGCCTCGCAAGCAAGCTGATGAGGTCGTACAGGTGATTCTGGACAGCATCATCACTGCGCTCGGCCGTAATGAGAAGGTCGAACTGCGGGGCTTTGGATCGTTCCGCATTCGGCAGCGCGGCGAACGCACGGGTCGAAACCCCAAGACGGGTGCGCAGGTCCACGTTCCGCCGAAGAAAATTCCCTATTTCAAGCCCGGGAAACACCTCAAGGAAGAGCTGCTGAAGCAGTGAGCGGTTGAGGTGGAAACCCTCTTCGCCCCATGGCGACTCGAGTACCTCACCGCGGCCGACAGCCGTGATCGAAGCGTGTGCATTTTTTGTCGCGCCCATGCGTCGGATGACGATCGTGCGACCCTGACCCTGTGGCGCCGTTCGCGCAGCTTCGCCCTGCTCAATCTCTACCCCTACACCACCGGCCACAGCATGATCGCGCCGGTGAACCACTGTAGCGACCTCACAGAGCTCGACGACGAAACCACCGCCGAGATGATGCGGGGGGCGAGGGTCCTGATGGAGGTGCTCCGCGAGCTGTACAAGCCCCACGGCTTCAATGTCGGCTTCAATGTGGGTGAGGCGGCGGGAGCCGGGATCGAGGAACATCTCCACCTGCACGTGGTGCCGCGCTGGCGGGCCGACAACAACCTCATGGGCGTTGTCGGCGGAACCCGCGTAATCCCCGAGAATCTTGAGACGACCTTCGATCGAATGGTAGAGGCCATCACCCGATCGGAGGGGGGACGAGGATGATGACGAACAACCCCAAACCGCACATCCCACCGGGTTTCCTCGCGAGGTCGGCGAGGTGCCGTGCACGGTGGTGTTTTCGATCCGAGGGGCGCGGAGTCGTACTCAACAGTACGTCGAGCACCCCGAGGCGAGAAAACGACGCTGGGGGCGGTGCATCGCCGGCCGCAGCAGAAAGCTGGTGAGATATGCGGGTTAAGAAGGCGAAGACCACGAAAGGGGATGGCGAGAAAGAGAAGAAGGCGCCGCCGTTGGTGCTGGCGGCGGCATGGTGCATCCCCGGCGCCGGGCACTGGATTCTCGGAAAGAAAGTCCGTGCGGCTGTATTCGCGGCGGTTGTAGTCTCCGCGTTCGTGACCGGCATCCTGCTGCAGGGTGAGCTCGGCACTCCGAAACCCCAAAACCCATTCTCCTGGCTCGCGACCTTTGCCTGTTTCGGTAACGGTATTCTGTATCTGACCCGCATGACTTGGCTCAACGGTGTCGGCGGATTTCTCGCCGGCATACCATTTGACCTGCAGGGCGGCGGCAATCCCTCTGCCGCCGGTTTTGCATACGGAAATACCTTTCTTTACACCGCCGGGCTCATGAACCTGCTCACCGTACTTGACGTTTCCGACATCGCGCGCGGGGAAAAGAGCTGAGATGGACCACCTGGCGCTCCTCCTTTGGCACGCCCTATTGGTCTCGGTGTTCTTCGCGTTTCTGTGGCGACAAACCGCCAAGGGGCGTCGGAACCTGTTTCTCAGGACCTTTCTCATCATGGTGATTGGCGGGGTTCTCCTCGGCTGGCTGATGTACCCGTTTCCTTAGCCCGGACTATTCATGAGTGATCTGCTACGACCGCAGATATGCACGCCAGCACGGCCCTCTTCGCGGCTCGGCGTCCTCAACGTACCATCAAGTACGCCTGCGGCGCCTCACCGCTCAGATGACCACGCTGACGCACATCTTTGCGGTCTCGTGACGAACACTCATGGATAGTCCGAGCTAACCCGGACTATAGCGTGAAACACCCCGAAATCCTGATCGTTGCGGGCGAGGTCTCCGGCGACATACACGGCGGCAACCTGCTCCGTGAGCTGATCCGGATCGTACCCGAGATCCGTGCCTTCGGGGTTGGGGGTGATCGCCTTCTCTCAGCGGGCCTCGACCAGGTGGCGACCACGGAAGACCTCGCTCACATGGGCCTCGTGGAGGTTTTGAACGAGCTGCCGCGGATCCGCCGGGTGATGCTGGACCTGGTTGGCGAAGTAGAAAAACGCCGGCCGGATCTCGCGGTGCTGATCGACTCGCCGGACTTCAATCTCCGTCTGGCGAAGCGCCTTCGTCGGCGCGGCGTTCCGGTCGTCCTCTATGTGTCACCGCAGCTCTGGGCCTGGCGGAGCGGTCGGGTCCGCCAGGTGAGGCGGCTCGCGGAAGAGGTGCTTTGCATCCTGCCGTTCGAGGTTCCCTTTTACGAGGAGCGCGGGGTTGGCGCCCGCTACGTGGGGCATCCGCTGGTCGACGAGATTGCCCGGGTGGGGTTGCTCGAACAGCCGAAGACCCCGGTGGACGGCCGGCTGGGCCTGCTCCCGGGGTCTCGGGCAATGGAGGTCCGGCAGCTCCTCCCGGTGATGTTGCGGGCTCTGGAGAGGATGCCTGTGGAACAGGTGAATGATGCCGTCCTGGTTGAGGCGCCGGGTATGGCGCAGGCGATTGATACCGTTCTCGACCAGTGTGGATCCGACCGACGGATGCGACGCATCACCGGCGAGAGCCGGCGGCGCGAGCTCGCGGCCAGCTCGCTGGCCTGGACGGCCTCGGGGACCGCGACCCTGGAGTGCGCCCTGCTCGGCGTCCCGATGGTCGTGGGATACCGGCTCCAGGCCCTTTCCTTCGCGATAGCCCGCCTGCTCGTCCGAGTGCCGAACGCGGCGCTTGTGAACCTCATCGCCGGCTCGACGATCGCCCCGGAGCTGCTGCAGAAGGCCTGGGAGCCGCAACGGCTGGCCTCGATCTCCACCGTTCTCCTGGCCGACGGAGCCGAGTTACAGCGAGCCAAGCTGGTTGAAGTACGCGAACGGCTGGGCAGCCCGGGCGCCTCCCGTCGGGCGGCCGAGGCGGTGGCCGAGCACCTGGATCGGTGACTCAGCGTCGAGTGAGATACCCGAGGCTCTCAGCCTCTTGCCAACGATTTGGCGTCAGGCTATGAGCTATGGGCCATGGCAAGTCGGATGTAGGGAGCAGGTCACAGGTACCAGGTCGCAGGTCGCACAGGGTGCAGGCTGCAGGGCAAACCCGTTAAAGAGACCTGAGCCCTGAAGCCTGTGACCTGAGGCCTGATACCCGAACCCGGCGGGGCCGGGTTCGGTAGGTGTTAGAATCCCGCGGCTGGAGGTTCGATGGCAAAGGTCTCGACGGCACAATCACAGGTTGGTGGCTCACGGCCCGTGCGCGTGGGGATGATCAGCCTCGGCTGCGCCAAGAACCTGGTCGACGGGGAGATGATGCTGGGCCACCTTCAGCGGGCGGGAGTCGAGGTCACGGCCGAGGCCTCCCAGGCCGACGTGGTGGTGATCAACACCTGCGGTTTCATCACCGACGCCAAGCGCGAGTCCATCGACTCGATCCTGGAGGTTGTGGAGGGAAAGAGGCGGGGCGACGTTCGTCGCCTAGTCGTTGCAGGTTGTATGGCCCAGGCTTATGCGAACGACCTCCGCCGTGAAATTCCCGAGATCGATGCCTTCGTGGGCCTCGACGAGCTCGAGCGGATCACCGAGGCGGTGCGCGGAGAGCTGGCGTCCCACGTCCCCGATCAGCGTGGCGCTCTCAAGATCTACGACCACAGCAATCCACGGCTCGTTTCCACAGGTGGATATGCCTACCTGAAGGTCGCGGAAGGCTGTGACAATCCCTGTTCCTTCTGCCACATCCCGGCGATGCGCGGCGCCTTTCGTTCGCGCAGGATCGGTGATCTTGTTTGCGAGGCCAGGCATCTCGAGGAGTTGGGCATCCAGGAGCTGGTTCTGATTGCCCAGGACACCACGCGCTACGGCGAAGACCTCAGGTTCGATAACGGCCTGCGGCATTTGGTGGAGTCGTTGTTGGCCGAGACCGCGATTCCCTGGATCCGATTCCTGTATGCCTACCCGGCAACTCTCGATTTTGGTCTCTTCGACCTCATGGCTTCCGAGGAGCGGTTCCTTTCCTACCTCGACGTCCCTCTTCAACACGCCAGTCGTGCGGTTCTCAAGGCGATGCGGCGTGGAGGGGACTCCCGCAGCTACCGTAAGTTGATCGAGCGCGCGCGGACGACCGTCCCGAATCTTGCCGTGCGCACCACCTTCATCGTCGGATTCCCCGGCGAGGGTGATGCCGAGTTTGACGAGCTGATGGACTTCGTCCGCGAAATCCGTTTCGATCATCTCGGTGTCTTCACCTACTCCTGGCAGGAGGAGAATCCCGGCGCAGCCCTGGGAGACCCGGTGCCCGAAGATCTCAAGCAGGCCCGTCGGGAGGAACTCCTCGAGCTCCAACAGACGATCGCCCTCGAACGCAACAGAGAGCTGCTCGGAAGGACGCTGCCGGCTCTTGTTTCCGGATCGCTGGCAGAGATGGATCTCCTTCTCGAGGGCAGACTGCAGCGGCAGGCGCCTGAGATCGACGGGCGCCTCCTTATCAATGACGGGACCGCTTCTGCAGGTTCGCTGGTGGAAGCTGAGATCCTGGAGGCCCACCCCTACGACCTGGTGGGCCGGATCGTTCGCGTTCTCCGTGAGGGGGTTTCCGACACTGCCTCAAGACTTCCGGTGAGACCGGGCTAGGAGCAGAGGTGGAGATCCTGCGCGATCCGATCGGCAATGATGACCCGCCACAGGGATCGGTCATCAGTATCGGCAACTTCGACGGCGTGCACATCGGGCACCAGGCGGTCTTGCGTCACGTCGTGGAGCGAGCGGACGCGCTGGGGACCTCGGCGTTAGCCATGACCTTCGATCCCCACCCGGTCAAGTTGTTGCGGCCGAGCGAGGCCCCACGACTTCTCACGACCCTCGAGCAGCGCCTTGCGCTGATCGCCCTGACCGGAATCGGGTCGACGCTGGTTCTGCCTTTCACGCATCGAGTGGCGCGGATGACGGCCAGCGACTTCGTGCGTGGCGTCCTGGTCGAGCGGCTGGCGGTACGCGAGATCTATATCGGAGCGAACTTCCGCTTCGGAGCCGACCGCAGTGGGGAGGTCGAGCTGTTGAAGTCGATGGGGGAGGAGCTGGGCTTTCGCGCAGCGGCGGCGCCGATTGTCACGATGAAGGGAGCCGTCGTTTCTTCGAGCCGGGTTCGGGCTGCGGTGGCGGCGGGGCGCATGGAAGAGGCGGGCGAGCTCCTAGGGCGGGCGGTTTTCATCGATGGCTGCGTGCTCGAGGGCAAGAGGCTCGGACGGACCCTGGGTTTTCCGACTCTCAACATCGAGGTCGAGAACGAGCTCGAGCCCTCCCACGGGGTCTACATCACGGTGGTTCACATCCCGTCCTTCGGGAGGTCGTTCCCGGCGGTGACCAACATCGGGGTGCGTCCGACCGTCTACCAGAACTCGCTCACGACCGTCGAGAGTCACCTGCTCGATTTCACCGCCGATGTTTATCGTGAGCGGGTGCGGATCTTCTTTCTTCGCAAGCTCCGTGAGGAGCACACCTTTCCTTCCACCTTGGAGCTGATAGCGCAGATTCGAAGGGACGTCGAGGAGGCACGCGGCTTTTTTTCCGAGCACCTTGTCGAGGATCTGTCGCTGATCCTGCCGTGAGCCTCGTCAGTCTCCTCATTCTGCTGGCTGCGTTGATGGCCTCCTCGGTCATCCTGCTTCTCGTTCTCGCCGCGATCTGGTGGTTTGACCGGTACGACCGCGAACCGCTTCACATCGTGGCAGCGGTCTTCGGCTGGGGTGCATTGATCGCCCCTCCCGTGGCGATCACGGCGCTTTCCGTTTTCGGATCTGCGCTGGTCTCCAGCGCCCGTTCCGACACGCTGTTGTTCATCTGGGTGATGGGGGCTGCCCCGGTGGTGGAGGAGCTGGTCAAGGCGGTCGGTGTGCTGCTGGTGGTGGTTCTCACCGCTGAATTCGACAACCCGACCGATGGGGTGGTCTACGGCACCGCGGTGGGTCTCGGTTTTGCCGTCACCGAAAACGCCATCTACGGGCTCTCGGCGGCCGCCGGCGGCGCCTACGACGGGCTCGGGGTGCTGATCGTGGTGGGTGGGCGGACCCTGCTCACAGCTGGGGTGCACGCCGTGTGCAGCGCCACCTTCGGTGGGTTCCTCGGTCGCGCCATTCTCTCCCGGAACCGGCGCGGGCGTGTCAGTTTGACCGTGATGGGCCTGCTCGCAGCAATCCTCTTGCACACCACCTGGAACCTCGCACTGTTTTTCTTTGGCGCGGCCGGAGAAAACGGGCTTCCGCGCGCCTGGTTGGCTTTGCTTCCGTTGCTCTACGGGGTCTTCGTCGCCGTCCTCGCCGCATTTCTGAGATCGGAGCACCGAATTCTCAAGACCCAGCTCGAGGAGGAGGTCGACCTGGGATTGGCTCCCGCCTGGGTGCCGGAGGTCATACCCTATTACCGGCGGCGGATCCGACCGGACTGGTGGCCGGTGCGGAGCGAGCGAACGGTGATTGCCCGCCTTCTCACCCGTTTGGCCTTTCGCAAGCATGCCCTCGGCCGGCTGCCCGCTGACAGAGGCGCCGTCGCCTCGCTCGAAATCGTCAAACTGCGCCAGAGGGTGCGCGAAATTTTCGAACCGAGAAGCGAAAGCGATGAGTATTGATTGTCAAAGCTATGTTGAATCGGTAGACAATCAGCGTCGCTGAGGCAGACCACAGGATAGGATGGGTCCATGAACCCGCCGATTTCGGAGCTGGACTCTAACGGCCTGATCGAACTCGTCAGGGAGCGCGAGCTCGACGGGCCCGAGGTCTTGCAGGTACTGTGCTCGCCGTACTGCACGGTGCAAGTGGCCGAGATGGTGGCCAGCCACCCGCGGCTGATGGACTCGCACGCGGTGCGGGAGCGACTGGCCTCGTTTCCAGGCTTCACCTTCGCTCGCGCGATGGACCTCATCGGCACCCTTCCCTGGACGTCCCTCCTCTCCTTGGCCCAGCAGCCGAGAACACCTCCGGTAATTCGCCGTCAAAGCGAGTGTAAGCTCCTGCTACAGCTGCCTTCCATGACCCTCGGAGAGAAGATCGCCCTCGCTCGTCGAACCCACCGAGCTCTTCTCCGAGTCCTCATCGCCAGCGGAGACGGTCAGGTGTTGACGGCCCTGCTCGACAACCCGCGGCTGGTGGAGAACGACATTCTCGTCATCCTCAACACAACCGAGCCCCCACCGGAGTTTTTCGCGAACCTCGCCCGGCACCACCGATGGGGTCAGTACCAAGAGGTCCGAAGGGCTCTCGTGGCGTGCCCGCACACTCCGTTGCCGCTCGCGCTCAGTGTGCTCGTGCAGCTGCCTCCGGGAGAGCTTCGGCGGCTGCTCGAACACCCGGCCACACCCGAGAGAGTCCGTGATGCGGCGCTGGCGCTGCAGGAGAGGGAGACCCTGGGTCTGCGGCGGGTCGCACGCGCCGATGATAGCTCTGCCAACATCACTCAGAATGAGGTGATAAGATCTTTGAGTGATGACGGCGATGGAGGGGCCGCCCAACCACCCGAAAACTTTCGGTGAGGAGTTGCGTCACCTGCGCGAGAGCGCCGGGTTGTCATTGGACAATATCGCCGCGGAAACCAAGATCTCGAAGCGCATCCTCCACGGTCTGGAAGAGGGTGAATTTCGTTTCCTCCCCGAACGGATCTTCTGCCGCAATTTCGTCATCCAGTACGCAGACGTCGTGGGCGCCGAGTCCGATCGGCTCGTCGCCTCCTTTGAAGACGCGTGGGAACGCTTCCTCCTCGCGTCGGGTTCGCACCCCAGCCTATCCGAGCTGGAGGCACCCCCGAAACGGAGGATTCGCTGGCGATTCTGGGTCCCCATCGGCATCGGCATCGCGATCCTCTGGGCTGCAGCCGCCGTCATCCTGAGCGACTCGGGACCAGGCGAATCGCTCACCCCCGACCCTCGGCGCGGCGTCTCCTCGCGCCCGACCCCGGTGGCCTCTCCAGTGAGCCGAACGCTTCAGTTCACGCCGACCCGAACGGAGGACGTCGGTGAGGAGATCGCTGAAAGTGAGGTCGTCCCGATTCTCATCAAGGTACGTCCGAATATGGAATGTTGGATCCGGTACCGGGACCGCAACGGCGTTTCCGGAGAAAAGCTGCTTGCCGGGGGTGACGCGGTCCGTCTCGAACTCGCCGGCCCGGTGAAGCTCACCGTGGGCGACGCCGGTGTGGTCAGCATCGTTGTCGGAGGGGTCGAGTACGACGACCTCGGCAGGATGGGGCAGGTGCTCCACACGGAGATCAGCAGCCAAGGGCTGGTCATTCTGGGATCCGGGGCCCGGGATGGCTGACCCGGTCAATGCTGCCGACCTCGTCCAGGGGATCATCAAGGGGCAGGTTCCGCACCAGGTGCGTCTGTTTGCGGCACAGGGCCTCCTTCCGGTTGCCCGTGAGGACCTCCTCGGTCTGCAGACGCTCCTGTCGGCTGATCCGGATGAGGAGCTGGCGCAAGTGGCTGCGGATTCATTGAAGGAGGTCGACCAGGGGATCATACTCAACTGGCTCCGCGAAAGTCCTCCGGAGGCATTGATCCTCGATTTGCTCATCCGGGTGCGGGACGGGGAGGAAATCTGGGCAGCGGTCGCCGGCCACTCCAACGTTTCGGATGAGACGCTTCGCGTGCTGGCCCGCGCCGCCGCACCTGTCGTCCAGGACATCATCATCACCAACCAGGTGCGACTGATTGCCTGCCTCGAGATCCTCGACGATCTGCGCGCCAACCCACAGGCCACTCAAGTGATTCTCCGGCGGGTGCGCGAGTTCGAGGAGGAGTTCATTGAAAAGGCGCTGGCGGAGGAGGCAGAGCTGGCTGAGGCGGAGAGGCGTTCGATCGAGGAGGCGCTGGAAGCCCTGCGGATGATCGGCGCCAAGATCCCCAACGAGGACTCGATGCCCTACCCCGGTGCGGACGATCTCGCCCTGACAGACGCCATCGATCGGATGGACAGGGGCACTTTCGGCCGCCTCCTGGACATGAACGTCAAGGAAAAGGTCCTCTGCGCCCTCAAGGGATCTCGCGAAGAGAGGGCGATCCTCGTCAACAGCCGGAACCGCCTGGTGCTCCGGGGGGTGCTCTCGAGCCCCAAGCTGAGCGAGACCGAAGTGGAGAGGTTTGCCGCATCACGCAGCGTGTCCGAGGAGGTCATCCGAATAATCGCCGCCAACAACCGCTGGCTCCGGCTTTATCCAGTGATTCTCGCCCTGGCCCTCAACCCCAAGACGCCCGTCCAGACTTCGCTGCGGCTGCTTTACCGCCTATCCGTCCGTGATGCGACGAGGGTCTCTCGCGACCGCAACGTGAACCCGGTCGTGCGACGCAAGGCGGTAGAGTTCCTCGCCAGAAGAAGGTGAATCTCATCATTGATTGAGGAGGTTATGAACGCTGACGGTTATTGCGTCGGGCGAACCACCGTGGTACCTTTTTTTCAGTGCAAGTAATACTCTTGTCGCCGAATCTGTTCGGAATATGGCGAAGTTCGGATTGATCGAGGATGCGCCACAGAATCACTCTTTATGACACGCTCGGGGTGGAGCAGGACTCCACCGAACAGGAAATCCGCACGGCTTTCCGGGGCCTTGCATTGAAGCACCATCCGGACCGGTTTTCGGGCGAGGTGCGCGCCCGCGCAGAAGAGAAATTCCAGGAGATGACCGAGGCGTTCAACGTCCTCAGCCACCCCGAGACCCGCGAGAAGTACGATCGTGAGATCTTCCAGGGCACCGAGAACAAGACGATGGACCGCAAGGAAATCGCCCGACGGCTCGCGGCAAAGGGCGCCCAGGCGCTTCGCGAAGGGGATATTCAAGAGGCACTCGAAGACCTCAAGCTGGCTGTCGATCACGACGATGACTGCGCCCGGGGTCATTATTTCTACGGCCTCGCCCTCGGGCGTATCACGGGACGCGAGCGAGACGCCCTGCGCCATGTCGAGCGGGCGGCGAACCTCGAGCCCGATAACGCCACCATGAGGGCCGAAGCGGCGGTTTTCTCCCTGGCTGCAGGCATGAAGAGCCGGGCGGTCCGCCTTGCCCAACAGGCGCTGGATCTCGATCCCACCAATGACAAGGCCAGCCAGGTTATCGGGGAGGCGGAAGCCGAGGAAAAATCTCAGAGCGAGAGCTTGCTGGATCGACTCCGGCGCCGAGGCTGATCGATCGTGAAACGAGAGCCGTCTTCCCGATTCGAGATCGAGGCGTGGGGCGCGACCGACGTGGGTATGAAACGTCGACTCAACGAGGACGTTTTCCTGGTCGATCACGATACCGGAATCTACCTGGTCGCCGATGGTATGGGGGGGCATGCCGCCGGCGAGGTGGCCTCTCGCGTGGCCGCTGACAAGATCGTCCATACCTTCAAGGAAAAACCGGCGGACGACGACGAAACCTGGCCTGAGCACTGGGACCCGGATCGCAGCCCGAGCGCGAACCTCATGGTCGATTCAATTCTCGCGGCCCACTACCAGGTCACCCAGGCAATGGAAGACGATTCGGAGCTCAAGGGCATGGGGACGACCGTCGTGGTTGCGTTCCATCCCCCGGGCACCGATACGGTTGTCATCTGCCACGTCGGCGACAGCCGCGCGTATCGTCTGCGGGGCGGCCGGCTGGCTCTCCTCACCAGTGACCACTCCTGGGTCCATGAACAGGTCGCCGCGGGTTTTCTTACGGACGATGCAGCCCGAACTCATCCATTGAAGAACGTGGTCACCCAGGCCCTCGGCGGCAGCAGCGAGCCGAGAGTGGATATCTCGGAGAACGAGATCGAGGACGATGACCTGTATCTGCTGTGCTCGGACGGGCTCAACTCGATGCTGACCGATGAGGAGATCGCCGAGCTCCTGGAGGAACCCGGCACGCTCGAGGAGATTTCTTCACGTCTGATCTTCGCCGCCAACCAACGTGGCGGCAACGACAACATCAGCGTCGTCCTCCTGCGCCCGCGTCCCGCCTGACTGCCACCTAAGATGAGCGATTCTCACCGGCGATCTGCACCAAGCGCTTGCGCTCTGGCCACTTGCGAGAATCCTCCACATACCAAGGGGTATGCGTCCGCTTTTCGCAAGCACCAGAGCATCAAGGGCTTGGCACATCTCATCCGGCAGAACCGCTCATCTTAGGAGCCTTACACGATGCGTTGGCGCGGGGTTCTCTTCACCGATCTTGACGGAACACTTCTCGACTTCGACACCTACCGCTCGTCGCCCGAAGCTCTCGAGGCACTCTCCCTGGTTGCCCGTAACAACATCCTCATTATTCCGGTGAGCTCGAAGACCGCCGCCGAGGTCCGTCCTCTTCTGCGGGAGTTGAAGCTGCCGGGACCGGCCGTGGTTGAGGGCGGCCCGGTCATGGTGCTTGCAGACGGTTCGGAGGAGGTGGTAGGACGTCCGCGATCCGAGCTCCTCGAGGTCCTCGACCGTTTGCAGAGCAAGGGCTGGCCTCTGCGAGGCCTCTCAGCGATGGCGGTGGACGAGGTGACACGTTTGACCGGACTGCATGCGAAAGGCGTGCGCGACGCCATGAAACGTCTCGCGTCCGAGCCCTTCATCGCCACCCGGCCGCTGGATCCCGATGCGATCGAAAATCTCGAGAAGATCGTCAAGGCCCTGGGTGCGGGAATCGTACGCGGTGGGCGGTTCTGGCATTTGTTAGGTGCCGGCGTCGACAAGGGTTTTGGGATGAGGAGAGCGTTGGCGACCCTCGCGTCCGGAGACAGGCTGTCGACAGCGGCCGTGGGCGACGCCTGGAACGACCTGCCCATGCTGGCCGAAGCCGATCTCGGCTTCCTTCTCGGCGATAGGGTAGGGGAGGAGTCCGTTCCGCATGGGGTGGTTCGGTTGGCGGTCACCGGGCCCGAGGGGTTCAGCGAAGCGGTGCGCCGTATTCTGCGGGCGTGGCGCCTGTCCGAGTGTTAACCCGCCTATCGCAGGTCGCACCAAAATTGTCGGTTGGACTCCTGCGAAGTCAACCCCTACTTGTAACTTCCGAGGTTTTTTCGATGAAACCTGAAGCCTGAGACCTGAGACCTGAAGCCTGTGTAGCCTGAGACCTGAGACCTGCGACCTGAACGGCACCTCGCCGCCCTCGCGACGAAGCCCGGTGAAATAGGCGGGTTAGGCATGACCCGCCCCAAATTCGCGGCCAGGTTCCAAGGGGCTGATGGAACTCCGGAATGTACGCTTCCCAGGAGCAGTTTCTCGAAGAGAGAACACGCCCGAAGATGGAATAGGGCGACCTGGAGTATTGATGAGCGACTTCAAACTTGAGCCGTATCCCGGGTTCCCGGGCATCCCCGGCCAGCTGTTGCTTGTGATTCTCGACGGCGTTGGCCTCTATCGCGGCCGAGCCGAGGGGTATGAAGCGAATGCCTTCGATCGTGCGGCCACACCGCATCTCGATGAACTCTTTCGGGAGGCGCCGGTCTCTCTCGAGCTCAAGGCGCACGGCACCGCCGTGGGCCTGCCGAGCGATAGTGACATGGGCAACTCGGAGGTCGGACACAATGCCATGGGTGGAGGTAGGGTCTTCGAGCAGGGCGCCAAGCTCGTGAACCAGGCCATTGCGAGCGGAGAGCTCTTCGAAGGCTCGGTCTGGCGGCAGCTGGTCGATCGCGTCCGCGACCGGAGATCTACATTCCATCTCATCGGCCTCCTCTCCGATGGCAACGTCCACAGCCACATCGAGCAGCTCGAGGCCCTGATCCAACGGCTCGCCGACGAAAAGGTGCCGAGAATTCGGCTGCATGCCTTGGCGGATGGTCGGGATGTCGGCCCGGTGACCTTTCATCTTTATCTGGATAGGATTCAGAGACTCCTCGACGAGATCTCCGAGCAAGGAGTCGACGCTCTGGTGGCATCCGGGGGCGGACGGATGCGCCTTACCATGGACCGATACAACGCAAATTGGGAGATGGTGCGCCGTGGATGGGAAACCCACGTATTGGGGGAGAGAGAACGATTCTTTCGGAGTGCGGGCGAGGCTGTCGAGGTGCTCCGCAGGGAGAATCCGGGCGTCATCGATCAGGACATGCCGGAGTTTGTGGTGGCTGACGCCGAGGGTCGCCCGGTTGGACCGATCGAAGACGGAGACTCGGTGGTGTTCTTCAACTTCCGCGGCGATCGTGCTATCGAGATTTCGCGTGCGTTCACCGAGGCCAACTTAACCGAGTTCGATCGGAAGCGTGTCCCCGACGTGCTTTATGCCGGAATGATGGAGTACGACGGCGACCTCAAGATCCCACCTCTCTACCTCGTGAACCCTCCCGCCATTTCACGCACTGTCTCCGAGTACCTCGTGCACAACGGAGTCAGCCAGCTCGCTACCGCGGAGACCCAGAAGTTCGGGCACGTCACCTACTTCTGGAATGGCAACAACTCGGAGAAGTTCGACGCCGAGTTCGAAAGCTGGGTCGAGGTTCCCAGCGACGACGTTCCCTTCGACCGCGAACCACAGATGAAGGCGCGCGAGGTGTGCGCGGTGGTGGCCGACGACCTCCGGACCAGGGGCCATCGGTTCATCCGCGTAAACTTCGCAAACGGCGACATGGTGGGCCATACCGGCTCGCTGTCGGCGGCGATCCGTGCGATGGAGGTCGTGGACGAGTGTGTGGGGCGACTCGTCGATGAAGTTCGCAGATCCGGCGCCACGATGGTCGTCACTGCCGACCACGGCAATCTGGACATGATGTGGGAGGTCGACGGGAAGACCGGCGAGGTGAAACGGGACGCGGCGGGCGAACCCGTTCTCAAGACCAGCCACACCCTGTCGCCGGTACCCTGGTGCCTGGTGGGAGCCGAGGCCGAACGCTTCCAGGCAAACGCCGCGGTTCGCGAACCCAGTCTGGGTAACATCGCAGCGACGCTTCTGCTGCTCCTAGGCTTCCAGCCGCCGCCGGACTACCTGCCGCCTCTCGTGCTTCCCCGCGAAACCGTTAGCCGTTAGCCGTCAGGGTCTCAGGTCTCAGGCTTCAGGTCGCACCAAAAGCGTTTACTGGATTCCTGCCATGTCAAGCCCCATTTGTAACTTCCGTGAGTTTTTCAATGCTTCCTGAATCCTGAAGTCGGGGACATGAGACCTGAAGCCTGAGACCTGAGACCTGGTACCTTCTGAATTGACCCCGGAATCCACCCTCTGTTAGAGTCCGGGCATGGCGACGCCGACGCTGCCGTTCCTGGAGCCGATCGAAGAGTTGCGGGCTCGTATCAGCGAGCTCGAGGCAGCCGGGACCTCCGTGCCCAATGCCAGCGAGGATTTGGCCAGCGCTCGCCGGGAACTGGATGCCGCCATCAATCGCGTTTTTTCGACGATCACACCGTGGCAGCAGTGCCAGCTCGCGAGGCACCCAGACCGGCCGTATACGATGGCCTACTTTCACAGCATATTCACCGAGTTCACGGAGCTGCACGGAGATCGGAGATTCTCCGACGACCCGGCCATCGTTGCCGGGCTCGCGAGGTTCGATGGTGATCCGGTGGTGGTCGTGGGCCACCAGAAGGGGCGGGACACCGCCGAAAAACTGCGGCGCAACTTTGGCATGCCTCGCCCCGAAGGCTACCGTAAGGCGATCCGGATCATGGAACTTGCAGCCCGCTTCCGGCGACCGATCATCTCATTCATCGATACTCCCGGAGCGTATCCGGGGCTCGATGCAGAGGAAAGGGGCCAGGCCGAGGCCATCGCCAACAACCTGGTTGAGATGGCCGGATTCCCTGTTCCGATCATCGTGGTGGTAACCGGGGAGGGCGGATCCGGCGGAGCGCTGGCCCTCGGCATCGGTGACCGTGTGCTGATGCTGCAGCACGCGATCTACTCGGTGATCTCCCCTGAGGGCTGTGCCGCCATCCTGTGGAAGGACCAGGCGCGGGCGGAGGACGCAGCCCGCGCCCTTCGACTCACCGCACAGGATCTCAAGCGCTTCGGGATCATCGACGAGATCCTGCCCGAGCCCGCGGGAGGAGCCCATATGGACCCCGGGAAGATGGCGGATACCGTAGCCGCGGCAATTCGGCGACATCTGAAGCAACTCCGCAAGCTGAAGCCGGACGCCCTGGTCAGCCGCCGTTACAAGAAGTTCCGTGCGATGGGCGTTTTCAACGATCGTTGAACCCCCCATGTGCCCCCGCTACCATCCGCATCCACCGTCCGTTGGGACCAGAGCTCCCTATGAAGTCCGGGAGTTATCGGGTTGAGCACCTCCGCGCGGATCTGGGTGCGCCACTTCACAACAGTGGCAATCGCCATCCTTTTGGTAGGGATGGGGGTGCTGATAACCCAACGCATGGGCAAGCTGCAAACGACGGTAATAGAGGTGGACAGCGGCACGATCGTCAGCAGCGACGGAGATCGTGCCGTCGGGGTTTACACCGGTTTCGAGTTTGTGGAGAGGGTC
>DAOWFV010000191.1 GCA_030637805.1 Acidobacteriota bacterium
AAAGTAACTTTCAGTTCTCAATTCTCAGTTCTCAATTCTCAATTGCCGCCCACCACCTCCGTTTCCGGGTGCGTGGGGATGAAGTCGAGGAGGAGGTAAGGGCGGGTTGTCAGCCGCCAAAGCCTCCGGCTTGACCGGGGAGAACGGGTGGGAATTGAGAATTGAGAATTCAAAATTGAGAATTCTAAAGGACGTCATCCCAACCCTTCTCGCGAAGAGCCTCGACGACCTCCTTCACTCTCTGCGCCTCGTCCTTTGGCACCACCAACACCGCATCCGGAGTGGCGACCACCACCAGCTCGTCGACGCCGACAACCGACAGCACAGGTCCGGTGCTGACCAGTACGTTGCCGCCGGCATCGATCGCCTGCACCCGTCCGCCGACGGCGTTGCCGGAAGCATCAGCGGCGAGCCTCTCTGCCAGCTCCGTCCACGAGCCGACATCCGACCACGGGAAATCGACCGGCACGGTCCAGAGGCGTTCGGCGCCCTCCATAATCCCAAAGTCCAACGAGGTTGCGGGAAGGGACGGGTAGACCTCGGAAAGGACGGCGTCGAATTCAGCGGTTCCGAGGGCTTTCCCGATGCGATCGAGACCGCTCGCGAGTTCGGGTATCTGACGCCGAATCTCATCCAGTAGGGTGGTCGCCCTCCAGGCGAATATACCGGCATTCCACAGGTGACCCCCTGATTCGAGGTAGGTGCGGGCGCGATCGACATCCGGTTTCTCTACGAATCGCCGCAGCCGGTGAATCGACCACTCGCCTTCGCGTATGTGCTCGGGACCGAGTTCCAGGTAACCGTAGCCGGTCTCGGGCCGCGTGGGCCGGACGCCGAAGGTCAGCAGGCCGCCCTCGCGGCCCACGAACTCGGCGCCCGCCGCCATCGCCGCGCGAAACTGTGCCTCCTCGCCGATGACATGATCGGCCGGCAGCACGATGCAGACGGCCTCCGGGTCCAATTCTCGAATGGCACGGGCCGCCAGACCGGCGCAGGCCGCGGTGTTGCGACCCATCGGCTCGGACAGGATGTTTTCTGGCGGCAGCTCCGGGAGGACGTTGCGGGTGGCTTCCGCCGTTTCGGCGGTAGTCACGACCCACACTCGATTCCCCGGTACCAGGTCTCCCAGTCGTTCGAAGGTCATCCGGAGGAGGGGAATTTCGGTCGCGAGGGCGAGGAGCTGTTTGGGAAGGTGGCGGCGCGAAGCCGGCCAGAATCTCGTTCCAGAACCCCCGGCCATGATCACGGCATGCAGCATGATTTCATAGTAGCTCGTTTCGGACTTCCACGTGTTTTTGAGGAATCGGAAGACTGGAGTTTTGAGTTTTGAGTTAGGACACCAGCGGTGAGGGCAGGCGGAAACTCAAAACTAAAAACTAAGAACTAAAAACTGAAAACTGACGGTCCAGTCATGGTCGAGTCGACGATTTCGAGGACCTCGTCGAGAGAGGAGATGCGTCGGTAGGGCTGATCGACGAAGAGATCATGACGGTCGAGCAGGATGGCGGCGAATCCGGCGTTTCTGGCGCCCGAATAGTCCTCGAGTGGTGCGTCGCCGAGGTGGAGAGTCGAGGAGGGATCGACCCCGAGGCGGCTCGACGTCCGCTGAAAGATCTCCGGTGAGGGTTTCTCCACACCTTCGATGGCCGACACGGTGACGACCTCGAACCAGTCGATGAGATCGAGTGAGCGGAGGATGTCCGGTAGTCGACGGTCCCAGTTCGAAATGACGGCGAGTGCCAGCCCTCGGGTTCTGAGCTCGCTGAGGGTGGTGATGGTCTCCGGGAAAACCCGCCACACGCCGTCGTCGGAGAACGCGGCGTATAGATCGTCGAGCAGCGGCTCCCAGGGAGCGTCGTGGTCGAGCCGTCCGAGAACCTCCTTGACGAAATCTCCCCACCAGGCGCGCTCACCCCCGGGCGCCGAGCTGTAACGATCCTGTCCGGGGGAGGTGCGACTCTGCATCTCGGCCCACGCCTGCCGAAAGACGGGACCCACCTCCTTGGCGTGCACGGATCGGCCGCGGCGGCTGAGCTGGGCGGCATAGATCTCGGAAGGGTTCGGATCGCAATACAGCAGAGTGTTTCCTGCATCGAACGTCACGGCTGCGGGTCGGGTCATCTTGCTTGTCATGGACGGAGGATAACGTCAAAATCTTCGAGAGGGATCTGCCATACTCGACCTGTGGTGACTGTCTTCCGGTACCTTTCCCCCGACAACGGCAAACAACCCTCGATGGCACGTTGTCTATTGGCCTTTTGGTTGACGGCGGTCCTCGTCTGTGCGGCGACACCGGTCGACGCCGGGGCGATCGAGGACCGTGTCGACAGTCACATTGAAGCGGCGATCGAAAATGGGGTGAGGCCCGCCGATTATCACCATCTCTTCATGGCCTTTGCCTGGCGGGGCACCCTGAACGACTGGAGCGACGTCGAACGGAACCTCGATCGGCTAGCGGGCGTGCGTCGCGTCGATCCGCTGATGGTGGACGAAATTCGGCTGATCCGGGCTCGATTGAAACTCGATCGCGGTCGGGACGCTGCGGCACGCGAGCTCTTCCGAACCATGGGAGGCCTCTCGTCGTGGTGGTTTGAGGGCCCGGTGCCCCTCGAGGAGCTGCAGGACTTTGACCACCTTGCCGCGCCGCCGCCGGCAGACGTCGAGTGGCGCGCTGTGCCCGGTACCGATCCTCTCGGGTGGGTTCGGCTGTCGGGTCTGGCGTGGCCTCCACGACGGCAGATGGCCTACCTCGCGACCACGGTTGTCAGCGACAGCGAGCAACCGGTGGCGATGAGGGTCGGGGCGGCGCAGGTCGCCCGCGTGTGGCTCAACGGGTCCGAGGTGGTAACCACGCCGCAGCCGTTGCGGAGGGGGGAAGACCAGGTGGCGGGGGGGGCGTGGTTGCGGCAGGGGCGGAACCTTTTGGTCGCGGCTGTGGCCTCCGAAAACGACCGCTGGTGGCTGCGGGCGCGACTGACGCGTCCCAACGGTTCGTCGCTCGAAGGGGTGCGCGAGGTCCAGGAGCCACCTGTCGTCCGGGCGGCGGTGGAGCGCAAACCACCCGTGGTGCGCGAGCTGGGCGAGGAGATCCGAAGTGCCGTGGATTCGGGGGCGCCGGGCGCTTCGATGGCGCTTGCGGCGTACCTGGTGGCCCGCCGCCCCGAGCCCGAAGGTGGCGGTGGAATGCGCGCGGCCTGCCAGGCGGCGAGGTCCGACGCCCCGGGCGAGGCACGTCTTCTCGAGTGGATGGTGACCTCCGAGGCGGGCGTGACTCGCGATCTCCTTCTCGGGGCGGTGGCGGCCGACCCTGGTCTCTTGTGGGCTCGCCTTGAGCTTGCGGGTTGGTACGGAGAGCGCACCCTCTTTGAAGAGGCCCACGGGCTCCTCGGCGATGCGAACGGGGACGAAGCTGTCGTACGCGGCGCCAACCTCGACCTCGACATGGGGTTGTGGGGTGCGGTGGCTCTACCGGCGATCGCAGAGCTCGGTCGCACCTATCCACGTTGCGTTCGGGTCAACCTGAGCATTGCCGAGAGTGCGATCGAGGTCCGTCGTTGGGATCTCGCGATGGAGGCGGTGTCGCGTCTCGAGGAGTTGACTCCCGGTTCGGCGGCGATCATCGACCTTCGCCAACGTCTTGCCGAAAGCTGTGGCGACGGTGAGGCCCTGCGCCGTCTCTTTGCCGACCGGCTGGCGCGGGACCCGAACCGGCCCGAGGTGCGAATCCGTTTGGCGCGACTGCTGGCGGCCGACGAGGACCTCGCGGGCGCCGGCGACCTTCTCGACAAGGGGTTGCGACGTTCTCCCGGCAACGTCGATCTGATCGTGGAGCTCGCGAGCATCGAGCATTCCAGCGGCGACGATGCTCGAGCCGTAGTTCTGGCGCGCGAGGCGCTCGAGCTGCGGCCGCAAGATCGTCGCGCGCAGCGCCTTCTCGAGCTGCTGGGCGAGCGGAGCGAGACCCTCGACTGGCTCCGGACCCCTGCGGAGATGTGGCGGATGGCGGATGCGGTGGCGCCCGAGGGGCATGCTGTGGTGCTCCTGGATCACCGAGAAACCCGTTTTCTGCCCTCTCATCTCACCGAGGAAAGGGTCCAGCAGGTCTTTCTCGTTCATGCCGCCGATCGCGCGGACGATCTGCTCACTCATCGTATCCCGTTTGTCGCCGAGTCCGAGCGTCTTCGGGTGTTGAGGGCTCGCATCCTGCGCCGCGACGGCTCCGAGGTTGCCGCCCGCCAGGCAGACACGCCGCGGCTTTCGGAACCGGAGTTCAACCTCTACTACGACACACGTCTTCGGGTGCTCCGTTTCACCAGTCTCGAGGATGGTGACCTGGTCGAGATCAGCTACATCCTCACCGAGACCGAGGAGTCCAACGAGACCGGCCCGTACAACGGGGGATTGATTCGATTCGGCCGCGCCGTTCCGGTTGCCCTCATGGAATTGGAGCTGGCCGGCCCGGAGGAGCTGTTGCCGGATTGGGAGCTGGTTCATCTCGATGGCGAACCTTCACTGGAGAAGGATTCCGACGGAGTGCACCACCTGCGCTGGCGATGGCGGGATCTTCAAGCGGTCGTTCCCGACGTGCCCTCTGCCCCCCAGCTGATGGTGACGCCGTACCTCGTCTACTCGAATCATCCTGACTGGGGAGACCTCGCCGACTGGTATGGACGTCACGTCGCGCCTCGGGTCCGGGTTTCGGAGCAGGTGCGGGAGACCGCACAGCGTCTGGTTGGCGGGCTCGATGACCGCCTCGAGAGGATCAACCGGATATACCGGTTTGTGGCCAACGAGATCCGTTATGTGGGCCTCGAGTTCGGTGAACATCGCTTCCGGCCCTTCTCGGCCGATTGGGTTCTGCACCACCGTATTGGTGATTGCAAGGACAAGGCGGCGCTGTTGGTGGCGTTGTATGACGCAATCGGCGTGCCGGCACGCATGGTCATGGTGCGCACCAATGATCTGGGACCGGTGAGCAACGAGACGGCGGTGCTCGAGATATTCAACCATGCCATCGCCTATCTGCCGGAGGACAATCTCTGGCTCGATGGTACGGCCGCCGGGCATGCGCCCTACCCGCCGCCGACAGGCGACCAGAATGCCGTCGTCCTGGTGGTCGACGGACCGCAGAGCCGTCTGCAGATCACCCGGGCCGTAGGGGGCGGTCTTGCCCGGTCCAGATTTGCGATCAGCCTCGGTGACGACGGCGCGGTCGAGCTGGAGATCCGAACCGATGACAGTGGCGAGGCGGCCGACATCAGACGGGTGCGATTTGCCGGCAGCCGGGAAACCCAGCGGGTCTCCCGTTGGCTTCAAGAGCTGTTTCCGGGCGCGCAGCTCACCGGCAAGCCGAATCTGCAGCTGATACCCGGGCGCGACCCGGCGATCATGGAGATCGAGGGCACGGTGGCTCGCAGCGCACTTGCGAGCAGTGGGGGAATCCGGGTCTTTCCCGGTGGACTCGAGTGGGCTGCGAGCATGGTACCGGGTGGAGCACGCCATGGGCCGCTGATGGTGGCTGTCCGTCCCGATCTCGAGTGGACTCTCGAAGTCGATCTCGGGCGGCCGCCCGACAGCCTGCCCGAGGCTGTCGACCTGGATACAGAATTCGGTTCGCTGCGCGTCGAAATCCACGCCCAGGCCCAAGGATACCGAATCGAGGGTTTCCTCCATCTCGAGCCCGGGCTGGTCGAAGCCGGCGAGGTGGTTGACCTGCGTGAGTTCCTGGTCGCGGTGGAGCGCCACCTCGAGCGCCGCTTGGAGTCGCCGTGAGAGCGCCGGCGGCCCGCGCTGCGGTCCTCGCGACGATCCTCACCCTGTCGCTGCCGGTTTCGGCGGGGTGGTGGGAGGTGTGGCGCGAAGATATGCGCTTCGAGCTCGGGGCGGCCCGGGATCAAGCCCTTGCAGCCGTTGCCGAGAATCCGTCGAGCGCCGATGCGATTGCCGCCGCCATGTGGTGGCTTACCAATATCGAGAATCTGCCGGCACCGGAGGAGATCCTTTCGGTCTCCGAGAACGGCCGCGACCCGGAGCTCGGCTTCGTTCTTGGTCTTATCGAAACCAGGCTGAGGTCCGAGGCGCCGGCGAGCGTTCTCAAGACGGCCGAGCTGGCGGGGCCGTTCGGAGTTTTCAGCTCCCTCGACCTGGAGCGTGACGTGGTGCCGCCGGACGATGGATTGCCGCCGTCTGGAACCCGGTGGCTGAATCAGGGCGCCGCCTTCCGGCTCACCGTGCGAAACCCGGATGGGCGTCATTCCCCGCCCCTGTCCATGGCCGTCGACGGGGTTTATCTGATGGCCTGGAACCTGGATGTCGCCGAAGATGTCACCGGTTGGCTTGTGGTGGAAGCCCAGGGCGGCTACAACCTCGAGGTTGACGGACGGGCGGAGGACCGGCGTCGGGATTGCGGGCTCGAGGATCCCGAGACGAACTGGTACCGCATTCGCCTCACCCAAGGCGCACATCGGCTGCGGGTGGAGCTGGCCTCTCCTGACGTACCTGGCGTGAGGGTGACCCTGCTCGATGATCGAGGTGGTTCACTGGCGGGCGTGAAGGCCACCGAACGGCCCTCCCATGTCTGGATGGCGTCGAAGGTGGATTGGTCATTGCCTCCGGCTGAGGCGGAGCTCTCGAGACGCCTCGAAGACGGCGGGGGATCGACGGCGGAGATGCTGTTGGCGGCGCAGTTGGCGCGGGGACGCGGCGATCCCATTGCGGAGTACGGTTGGATCGAGCGCGCCCGCGCCGAAGATCCAGACAACCCGTGGGCCGACTTGGCCCTCGCCCGTCACCAATTTCTGGTAATCGGGGGTAACCATGGCGCCGAATCCTCCCGTCGCACGGCGCAGCTCCTACGGGAGGCGGCCTCGATTCCGGGATCACAGCTCTTCGAACGAGCTGTGGCCGTGCGCGAGGGCCGCGCCGAGGACGCCGAACGCCTCCTCGATAATTTGATGAAGAGCAATGGAGATGATGTGCGGATCCTCCGCATCTGGGTTCGGGAGGCGGTGCGACGGGGGTGGGCCAGGGAAGCCGAGGAGGGACTGGCCCGGCTCGAAACGGCGCTTCCGGACTCGCTCAGCGTCACGGGGCTCCGCCTCGAGGTCCTGGCGTCTCTCGAGCGCTGGCGCGAGCGCGAGATGCTGCTCCGCGCACTCGCGTCGGCAACACCGGTCGAGTCCCGTTGGATCGGTCAACTGGGTTCGAGCTGTCTCGTGAGTGAGGCGGTTGCGGCCGCTCAAACAATGCTCGGGGAGATTGATGATCCTGACTTCGATGTTCAGCTGGTGCGGCTCCATCTCGAGAACGGCGACCTCACAGCAGCACGGGTGGAGCTCGAACGTGCGCGGACGCGGTGGGGAGATCTTCCGATCTTCGATGAGCTGACGCTGGTCTCGGCCGGCGGCGACCCCGAAGCGATGCAGCGAGCGGTCGCCGGCGCGCTCGAGCGCGACCCGTCGAATTTACAGCTCCTGACCCTGTCGTGGCGCCTGGGGCAGGTCCCGTTCTATGCTCCTTTCCAGGTCGAGGCGAGGGCGTTTGCCGCGGAGTACCGTGATCTTGGAGCGGACGTCGATGCGGTGCTCCTCCTCGACCAAGCTGTGGAACGGATCTTCCCCGACGGCTCGAGCCTTTACTACTATCACGGGTTGACCCGGGCCAACACACCGGTCGGGGTGCGTCGCGCATCGGTACTGCAACCCCTGCCCAATGCATATCTGCTCAAGGTGAGGGTCCTCAAGCCGGACGGCCGACAGGTTGTGCCGAGTGAGCTCAGACCAGGCGGAGGGGTGATCACCCTGAATGATGTCAAGCCTGGAGATCTGGTGGAAGAGGAGTACGTGGCGCGGGTTGCAGCCACCGGTGCAACCCGCGATGGGCATTTGCCTCCATACATCTATCGATTTGCCGATCCCAATCGAGCGTTCGGCCTTTCCGAGTACGTGTTGCTGGTTCCGCCCGAGATCGACCTGCAGGTGGACGGCAACTTCGAAGGCCTGGAGCGCAGCGAGCAGGAGTGGCAGGGCCTTCGCATGCTCAATTGGCGCGCGGAGCGCGTGCCGCCGATGCCGACCGAGCCTTTCGCTCCGCCCGCTCAGGATCTGATGCCGTGGTTGAACTACGGGTTCGGGGTTACCTGGCAGGACGTCGGCGACGCGGTTCGTGACAGGGTTTTACCGGTGCTGCGATTGTCACCCGAACTGCGTGAATGGAGCCGCCCGCTGCTCGAGGGCGAAACGGCAGAGGAGCAACTGCGGGCCCTCGTGATTGCGCTGATCGACACGGTCGAGGCAGGCGGCGGAGAGCTCTCCGTTGGCACAGCCGCCGGCGACAGCTTTCGACGCCGGCGAGGGAACCGTCTCGGCATCCTCGCTGCGGTCCTGGCCGACGCGGGCTGGGAGGTCGATCTGGTGCTGACGCGCGCGTGGACCGAACGCGGTCACCGCCTCCGGGTGCCGACGCTGGACGCTTTTCCGGCCGCTCTACTGCGGCTCGAGAGTGGAGACGACGAGCTCTGGGTCGATATTCGGGAGGAGAACCGAGGCGTCAACCACATCAACCCGATCTTTCAGGGCGCCGACGGTCTGGTGTTGCCGCTGACCCGCCCGCGCGCGCCGGTCACCCTGATCGACGAGCTGCCCACCTTCCCCAACCCCGACCTCGAGGAGACGGTCAAGGTCCGTGCCGAGATCTCCGCGGAGGGTGACGCTCGAATCGAGTTTCTAATGCCCCTGCGCGGCGCCCAGGCCGACCGGCTTCTCGAACGGGTGGAGGGCGTACCGGTGGATCAGGAGGGGATGTTCTACCGGCAGCTGGCAGTGAGTCTCTTTGCGGGAGCCAGTGCCGTCGAGGGGAACATAGATCGCAGTCCTGACGGCGCGGTGATTCACCTCGAGATGCTGGTTCGCGGTGCCTGTGACGCCGAGGGAGGGGAGCTGGTGTGCCGAAGCCTGGTGCTTTCCCACCCGCTGGTGCCCGTACTGGCATCGTTGCCAGAACGTACCTACCCGCTGGTTCTGAGAGTGCCGATTGAACGCCGGCTCGAGCTCGATCTCGTCCCTGCACCGGGCTGGGAGCCGGCGCGCCGTGCGCCTCGACGCCTCGAGGCAGAGTGGGGGTCGGTCGACGAGGACCTCGACGATGAGGCCGGGTCTCACCGATCGGTGCTGCACATCGTGCTTCCTGCGCAAACGGTGGCGACCGAGAACTACCCCGCCTTCGCACGCTTCTGCCAAGCTGTCGACGAGCTCACCACCCGGCCCCCGCGGTTGCGGCCAATCGGAGACTGATGGTTCTCCTTACTGCCACGACCCGCCCGCATTTCCAGTAATCAGCAGATAGTGGAGCCACATTGAACACCCGTGCACGAATGGATGCGTGTTGAATGGGAGGGGATAAACCCCTCCCCTACAAAGGATACCGTAGGGGGGGAGTTTATATGCGCCCGTTTTTCTGCGGGTTTCGCAGG
>DAOWFV010000026.1 GCA_030637805.1 Acidobacteriota bacterium
CTTACAGCCGGGGGTCACAGCGACCAAACGCGGGCAACCCGTACCAGCGCCATGATCGACTCCTCGCGCCGGAAATTCCGAATTCCGAATTCCGAATTCCGAATTTTCTTGGCACAATGTACCGATGACCACGCGCCCTCCTGCCGTCGTCCTCCTCTCCGGCGGACTGGACTCTGCGACCGTGTTGGCGATCGCGAAGGCCGAAGGCCTCGAGTGCCACTGCCTGACGGTGGACTACGGCCAGCGGCACCGGGTGGAGATCGAGGCCGCGTGCAGGGTCGTAGAATCCCTCGGGGCCACGTCGCACCGGATTATCGCTCTCGACCTGAGGACCATCGGCGGCTCGGCGCTCACCGATGACATTGATGTTCCGAAGGACGGTGATCCCGACGCCACCGAGGTGCCCATCACCTATGTGCCTGCACGGAACACCGTTCTGCTCGCCCTTCTCCTCGGATTAGCGGAGGTTGTTGAAGCCGATCAGCTCTTCATCGGCGCCAACGCCGTGGATTTTTCGGGCTACCCGGACTGCCGACCCCCCTTCCTCCAGGCATTCGAGGCCCTCGCCGCAGTCGCCACGGTTGCCGGAGCCGAGCGGGGAGTTCGCTACCGCGTGCGAGCCCCGCTGCTCGAACTCTCGAAGGCCGAGATCATCCTCCGTGGAACCGCTCTCGGCGTCGACTACGGACTCACCAGGTCGTGTTACGACCCCACGCCCGAAGGACTCGCGTGCGGTCGGTGCGACTCGTGCATCCTGCGCCGGCGTGGGTTCGAGGAAGCGGGGGTGGCGGACCCGACGAGCTATGCGCTATGAGCGCAGGTCTCAGGTCTCAAGTCTCAGGTCGCACCTAAACGTTGAACCGGGTTGCTGCATTGTCGAGCTTTTTATTCAACTTTCGTGACCTCCGGTAGCCTGTGACCTGAAGCCTGAGACTTGGGACCTGAGACCTGAGACCTGAAGCCTGCGCTCATAGCTCTCCTTGACAAACTACCACGGTAGTATTACCTTGGTAGTTGAAATGAGAAAGGAGACCCGAATGGGCAAGCACACACTCGGAGAGCTCCAGCACGCGATCATGCAGGTGCTGTGGGAACGTGACGAGGCCACGGTGGCGGAGGTACACGGGGCGCTGCACCCGGACCGCGGTCTCGCGCCCACAACCATCGCCACCATGCTCCGTAAAATGGAGGACAAGGGCGTGGTCAGCCACCGTGTCGAGGGCCGACACTTCGTCTACCGACCAACGGTCAGCGAGGAAATGGTGCAGTCATCGATGCTGGGCGAGATTCTCGACCGGCTCTTCGCAGGGGACCCGGCGGCACTGGTCGCACATCTGGTTGCCGACCACGACATCGACGATGGGGAGATCGAACGGCTCCGCGCCCTCCTGGACGCCGCCGAGAGGGGAAAGGACGAGCACCGATGAGCACGACCACGATCGCATCCTGGCTCCTCACCTATCTCATCCACAGCACCGTCCTCCTCGGCGTCGCGTGGCTGGTTTCCCGCATGTTGGGTGAACACCGACTCGCGTTGCAGGAAACCACTCTGCGGATGGCCCTGATCGGGGGCATCCTCACCGCCAGCCTGCAAATGGGGCTCGGCGTCGAGCCGTTGGCCGGCGCGTTGACCATAAATGTCGTTGAGCAGCACCGGGCTGCCGACACCATGTCCACAACCATGAACGGTCTCGCCGTTTCCGCCGGCGCCCCCGACGTTGCCTCCCCCACTCACGCGGGCGCTCGTTGGTACGCCGGAAACTCGTGGGCGACCGCGCTGCTCATGCTCTGGGGCGCGGGTTCGTTGCTCGCACTCCTCACGCTCGGCCGATCGGCGCTCGACCTCCGGCGCCTGCTGCAGACTCGTTGCTTCCGACCCGCGGGCCGGCTGGTCGAGCACCTGGCGACCGCCATGGGTCTGGGCCGGCGGGTTGTTCTCAGCACCTCGAAAGCCATCGCGGTGCCCTTTGCAACGGGTATCAGAAAACCGGAGATCTGCTGTCCCGAGCGAGTCTGTGAACTTGCCATCGAACACCAGACGGGGCTTTTCGCGCACGAGCTCGCCCACCTCGCCCGCCGCGATCCCGCGTGGCAGCTGCTCTACCGCCTCGGCGAGGCCATCCTCTTCCTGCAACCGCTCAACCGGCTGGTGCGGCGCCGACTCGAGGAGATTGCCGAACACCTGACGGACGAGCGCGCCGTCGCCTGCACCGGAGATCGTCTCGGTCTGGCCCGGTGTCTGGTAGTGATCGCACACTGGGGTACTTCATCTCGACTGGGGGTACCCGCCACGGCTCTCGCTTCGGCTCCTCGTCTCGGCCGGCGGGTGGGGCGGCTGCTCAACGACCGAATGGCTGCTAAGGTGACACCGGTCTGGGCTACTCCTCTCGTGGCCTGCCTGTTGGCCGCGGCAGCGCTAACTCTGCCCGTGGTGGCTTCGGTCCCCGCCGCATCCGACCCGGCAACCACGAAGACCTGGTCCGATGCCGAGGACGCCCCCACGGAAACACCTGCGCCACCGGATCAACCCGCGCCGCCAGCCGAGGTAGCGCCTGCTCCGCAACCTCTGCCAGCGACCCCCGAACCAGTACTCGCGCCGCTTGCCTTGCCGGCACCGGAAGCCGCTCCCGCGAATGACACGCCGTCGACAGCTCCATCAACTCCTGCCTCAGCCGAGGCGCCCGCGCCTGCCTCATCGGCTGCCCCACACGGAGATGCAACGCCGCCATCCCCTGCCGCTGCCCCGACCTATCCGCGGGTGCCCGACGAACCGGAAACCAACCCCAAAACCTCTGCTGCCGCCGAACGCGAGCGGGCGCGACGGGAAGCGGAAGATCACCGACGGATGTTCGAGAGAGAGCGGGCGGCGGCAGAAGAACGCGCTCTCCAGAGAATGAGGCAAGCCGAAGAGCGCACACGAGAGTACGAGGAGAGGGCTTGCCGGCTTGCAGCCCGGGCAGAGGAACGCAGCCGCTTAGTAGAGGAGAGGCACGAAGAGCTGAGGCGTCAGGTGGACGAACGGCGCGCGGTGGTCGAGGCCAGAGCGCGCGAAATGGCACGGACGTCCGAAGACCGCGCTCGATTCTCCGCCGAGAGGGCGCAGGAGCTCTCCGCGCGAGCCGCGGAGCGCGCCGAGCGTTCGGCTGCTCAGAGGGATGAGCTCCGGCGCCAGGCTCGCGAGGTGAATCGGAAGGCGATGGAGGATGCCCGGAGATTGTCCGAGGAGGCCCGCAGGCTCGCCGAGGAGGCCGAAAGAAAAGCGCTCGAAGAAGGGCTTGAGAAGAACGAGTGACCTGCGCCAAGCCAGGCTACGCAAAGAGGGCGTATGCGAACCGGCCGGCGATGCCGACGACGACCGCCACCAACAGCGAAAATGTCGTGACCCAGGCCGTGTCCTTCCAACCCAGCTCCCTCCCCATCACTGCGATCGTCGCAACACACGGCACGTAAAAGACCACGAAGAGCGTGAACGTCAGCAGCTGCCCATCGGTCATCACCGTGTTTAGCTGAGTGGTGCCCAACGCCTGGACCAGCATCACCAGGGTGAGCTCTTTGCGCAGAATGCCGAAGATCAGAGTCATCCCGACCGCGGCCGGCAGCCCGAGTATCGTCACCGTGAGTGGCGAAAGCAGGCCGTTGACGGAGTTCGCCGCATGCGCCCACTCGAGAAAGCCCAGTACCACCGACGAGGCGACCAGGAGAGGCCAGGCGATGATGATGAACTCCTTGAGGGTCATCCACGTCTTGGCCACCATGGTCTTGGGATGAGGCAGCCTGAGTTCGGGTATTTCGAGGATCAGTCCTGGTGACGCGCCCTTCATGGTTCGCGCGAGGACGTTGCCGAGAATCACGACCAGGATCAGGTTGAAGAGGTAGATGAAGAGGGCCCACACGGGACCCATGTAGGCGGCCACCAGCCCGAAAATCACAATGGTGCGCGCCGAACAGGGGATGAACGACGCCAGCACAGCCGTGATTCGCCTGTCCCGTCGGGACTCGAGGATGCGCGCCGACATGATCGCAGGGACCGAGCATCCGTAACCGAGAATCAAGGGCAGCACGGACTTCCCGTGGAGCCCGATGCGGTGCATGAAGTTGTCGAGGATGTAGGCCATGCGCGGCAGGTATCCCGTGTCCTCGAGAACCGCCAATCCAAGGAGAAAGGGAACGAGATAGGGCAGCACGAGGGCCACCCCACCGGCAATCCCGGTGAGCGCCCCGCCGGCTATCGCACCCACAAAGGTGTCGGGAGGAAACTGGGTGGCAAGGGCGAGGGCGAGCCTGTCGGTGAGCGCCAGAAGCGGCACCTCGAGACGCTGGCCCACCCGGAACACAAACCAGAACAGCGCCCCGAGAATAAGCACCATCAGCGGTCCACCGGTCAGCGGATGGAGGAGGAGCCGGTCCGCCCATTCCCTCCAGCCGACCTGCGGCGGGTGCATGGTCACGACCTTCTCCTCGATGCGGTGGGCGACCGCGTGGCGGCTGCCCGAAACCACCTGGTCCGAGCTCCAACCATGGAATTCTTGCAGACCCTCCGCCACTCCCAAGACCTGCGCCTCAAGCTCAGGCCTCGCCGAGTAGACATCTCGCTCGAAATGAGGATCGCGCTCGATCAGCTTCTCGGCGACGAAACGAGGGGGTACGGTGTTCTCGAATTCGCTCTCGGCGAGCAGCTCCCTCACCCGCCCCACCGCCTCCTCGACCTTGCGGTCGAGCTCGAGGGAGCGACTCGCTTCGCCGCAGTGCGCCTGCCGCAGGGCGCCCCGGAACAGGTCCCGCAGACCGCTCCCTCGCCGGCCCACGGTGGGCACGACCGGCACGCCCAACTCCTGCGCCAGGTCCTCAGCATCTACCTCGATGCCGCTGCGCACCGCCTCGTCCATCATGTTGAGAGCGACGATCATCGGCCGTTCCAGCTCGAGCAGCTGCAGCGTCAGCTCGAGCGAACGCCCCAATCGGCTGGCATCCATCACGTCGATGATGAGGTCGTAGTCTTCGTCGAGAAGGTAGCTCTCAGCCTCACCGGCCGCCTCGCGGGAGGAGGTCAGGGAGTAGATGCCGGGCAGGTCCACAACCTCGACCTCGCGACCGAGGATCAGGGCGCGGGTGATGGTGAAGCTGACCGACGACCCGGGGAAGTTGGCGGTGGCGGAACGGTATCCGGCCACGGAGTTGAAGATGGTGCTCTTACCGGAGTTCGGCTGTCCGGCAAGGACAAACTTCATCGCTGCTCGGCCTCAGCCTCCCTGGGTGGTGTGGAGAGGCTCTCGATGCTGCCCTCGATCTCGACCTTGATCTTGGATGCGATGCCGCGGCCGAGGGCGAGGCGGGAACCGTTGACCTCTACCAGCACAGGCCCCCGGAACGGCGCCCTCTCCACGACCGTCAACCAGTCACCAATGTGGATGCCGAGGGTGTTGAGGTGGGCGCGCACGCGGTGACCGCCGTCGATCAGGATCACCCGTGCCCTGCGTTTCACGTCTACCGTGTCGAGCGCCATCATCGGGGAAACACCCTCCAGAATCGGATCATAACCCATAACATCCGGTTTTGATAACCCCCATTAACAGGAAAGATTACTTTAGGTTATTGAATCATTTAGCCCTCTCCCCGCCAGGCTCTGACCCGCCTCGCTGATTGCAGAATCGAGAACGATATCGAGATCCAGTCCACGACTCGAGTCGAGTTCGGAATTCGGGATGATAGTCCGCCGACGCAGGCTCCGCCACGGACTCGGGCGCGGAGTCGGGCGCGGGAGAGGTCCGCGATATATATTGTGATTGTCCGTCTGATACGTCGTGTGTCATTGAGGAGGTTCGTCATGAAACCGGGACGAGGCGCGGCGTTGGCTTTGTCGCTTTGCTTGGCGGCCCTTTCATTGGCCGCATCCGTCGGCGACCTGAGGCGAGAGGTTCCGTCACCGCGGGTTGCGGACCGCCGGGTCCGGCCGATTCCGGCGGCCGGCCGGTCGATTGCGCTTCAGGCGCTCGATAACTGCGGCCAGGCCCATGCCTATCTCGTCGAGGTGGCGGTGGAGCGGGTCCTCGAGTCCCGCTACAACCGGGGGTACATCGTGCCCTGGGCGGGCGCCGAAGGAGACCGCGGCGCGGCCGACGTCCCGAGCGACTACACAACCACCAACAACCAGGAGCAGGGCGTCGACGAGCTCGACATCGTCAAGACCAATGGCACCCACCTCTACGCGACCGAGGGCGACACCTTCCA
>DAOWFV010000036.1 GCA_030637805.1 Acidobacteriota bacterium
CGAGGGCCGCCACCGAGACCACCCGGCACAGGGCGGTCTTCAAAAAGGGAGTCGGGTCCTCCTCGGTCGCCCCGCCGTGCTCCCACATGAGCTTCATGATTTCGGCGGGATCGGAGACCTCTTCCGGCACTTCGTAGAGCAGGCGGCCGGCGACGGGGTCCGGCACCCACTCGAGGTCGAAGGCCCAGACGCGGTGTTTGACGTTTTTGATCATTCTCATATCCCCAGGGTTGCGATCAACCAGAAGATCAGGAGGCCGAGGGCAACGCTCAGCACCGGCATCAGGATAGTAAAAAAGTCTGCCAACAGGGTCCCACGCAGGCTGCCTGCGATCTCCGGGTTCAACGCGCTGCGAAGGCCGATCCGGTTCGCGAGGTAGGCGGCCGCGATGACCATGAGCATGGCGATGACGTAGTGGCTGCGGTGGGCCAAGGCGCCGGCGATTCTGCCCACGAGCAGAGTCGGCCAGAGCACGCCCCACACCGCGAGCTCGAGAATCCCGACCGTGATGAAGGTTCGAACTCCGGGCCGATGCGTTCGATAGCGCGGTCTGGAGAGGATCGCGTGTTTGATGATCGCGGCCAGGACCGCGCCCGTGATCGCGGCGGGAACGGCTACCCAGACCAGCAGCGGGCCGATGTCCTGGGCGGCCGCGGCCGGCGGGGGGGTGGCGAGGACCAGCGAGGCAGTCGCAGACAGAGCCATTGGTGTGGTGCTGTACCTCCGGTTTGAAGGTACGGCGTCCGAGGAGGATTGTCGAGACCGGGGCGGTCCCTTACTTCGACCTGCCGTGCCGCAGCTCCACCAGGCCAATGCCGATGACCAGGACCGCCACGGTCCACAGGGTGTACCGACCGCGGACTGGGATCGCCTGCGGGGCCACCAGCAGCCAACCCACGAGGACGCCGGCGCCGCAGAGGTTGATGGCGATGGCGCCTTCGATCCCGAGACCTCGACTGCGTCTGCCTGTGCGCTCTACCAGTAATGCGACGCCGATGCCGATGAGCACCCCGCCCAGAATGCTGGGCCAGAAGCTCGACGCCACCCTCGGCAGCCCGAGCCCCTCCACCAGTCGGTCCGGGTAGAAGAGAAGGAGAGCACCGAGTGCGAGGTTGATCACTGCGTCGATGAGGAGAAGTGACAGGCGCATGGTCATTCCAACGGGCGCCACTCGACGCCGCGCCGGTCCCGTTTCGTTGGAGAGCGCACGTGTTCCCGAAACCGCTCTTCCGAGCAGCCGAACTTGCCGACGTTCCGTTGCGCCTGGCGCAGGGAGACGACGTTGGCGCCGTCCTCCAAATCGGGTTCCTCGAACTGCAGCGGGTCGTCCTCCCAGAAGCAGATCGGACAGATCAGGTGCGAGCCCGGCGAGGTGTCCTCGAGTGTCAGGTACCCGCAGCACGGACATAGATGGCGTTTTCGTCGAAACATGACGGCCTCAGGGTGCGTGGACGGTGAGCGACCCATCGGGGCGCACGACGATGGTCAGCCGGGTCTCCGACTGGTGGACACGCGCGGTGACGTTGATGTTCCCCGGGCCGCCGATCTCGAGTCTGGCCAGAGCGCGCCCTTCAGCTGTAGGTATCTTGGCGACCGGTCCGGCTCCCTCGAATCGCCCGAGGGAGGTTTCCAGGGTGAGGGTGGTGCTGTCGGGTGCGGGCTGCGAGAGGTGTGTCCCGGTCCGCACCTCGAGCTCGATCTCGACGCTGTCCGGGGTATCCGAGGCGAGGGTGACCCGCTTGAAGAGGATTAGCCAGTCCTTCTCCTGGGTGGGAAGGTCGGGCCCGCCGTCGCCGCAGGCGACGACCGCAACGACCAGGGTGCAGACGACCACGACCAGCTTCCGTGCCAGCATGGTTTCCTCCTCCTGCCTCCGCGGATTATACGCCTTCCCGAGAAAAGTGAGCGAGCTCGTGGGCGTGCGTTTCCCAATGACGTCCGTCGAAGTTCGTGATGCGGATCCCGGCGATCGTTTCCGGATTGAGGCAGCGGGCGTTGACACTGAATCCGTCAGGGTTCGACCGTGGAACGTAGAAGGACTTGATACCGCAGGTGAAACAGAAGTGGTGCCGCGCGACGCCGGTGTTGAAGGTGTAGGTGGAGAGGTGGTCCGCACCCTCGAGGAGGCGGAAGCGGGAGGCCGGAACGATCAGATGGAGGTAGGAGCTCATTGAACAGATCGAGCAGTTGCAGAGCTGAACC
>DAOWFV010000183.1 GCA_030637805.1 Acidobacteriota bacterium
CCACCCTTGCCGAGCTTGAGGGTCTTGAGGCCCACTCTGTGGGTCAGCTCTTGCACCTGGTCCGGGTCGAGCCCGGCATCGGTCAGGCGGTCGGCCACCATGACGTTGTTGACCGACCGTTCGAGCACGCTGAGTAGCTTGAAAGCGGCCACGTTGGGCGCCACGTACTCGGGGGTTCCTTCATCCGGTAAGGTCTCCGGCAACACCAGCATGCCGTCGAAGGTCTTGTTCTGAACCTGCTCCTTGACCCGCTCGCGGGTCGCGGCCGGGTCGGCGCCGGGATCCTGCTGCAGCATGGTGATCGAGAGCGCCTCCTCGTCCCCCGAAAGCATACGCTCGATCTCGGCCTCTACCGGCTCGAAGAAACGACCCGAAAGATCGATCACGGCGACTGTGAACTCGCCTCCTCCCCGTGCGGCGAGATAGGCGGGGAGGATCATGACCGCTCCCAGGAAGAATGGTACGACCAGGGTGGAGATCCAGAACGCCTTGGTGCGGACCCGCTCCAGGTACTCGCGGCGGATGACGGCAAAAATTCTAGCCCACATGTTGGAGATCCTCCTCCACGGCGCGGATGAAGATGTTTTCGAGATCAGGGATGAAGCGGGTGAAGGTCTCCAGACCGCCGGCGGCCGCCAGGGCTTTGACCAGCTCTCGGGGATCACCCTCTTCGTCAAGCTCCACCAGCAACTCCTCGCCCAGGGGGTGGATCGTCCCGACCCCGGGCAGGGCGGAGATTTCTGAGGCGGTGGCATCCCCGCGCACCCGCCAGGTGTTGCCGCCGTAGTCGGCGCGGATCTTTTTCAGCGAACCCGCCAGGATCGGCCGCGCGCGGTTGATGAGGCAGATCTCGGAGCACATTTCGTCAACCTGTGGAAGCACGTGAGTTGAGAGAACGATGGTCACCCCCTCGTCCCTCATCTCCAGCATGAGGTCCTTGAGCTGGCGGGTGTTGATGGGGTCGAGACCGGAGAAGGGCTCGTCGAGGATGAGCAGCGGTGGCCGGTGGAGAATGGTGCCGATGAACTGCAGCTTCTGCTGCATTCCCTTCGACAGATCCTCGACCTTGTGGGTCGCCCACTCATCGAGCTCGAAGCGTTCGAGCCAGGCCGAGGCGCGTTTCTTCGCCTCCCCCGGTCTGAGCCCGCGGATGGTGCCCAGGAAGACCAGGTGCTCGAGCACCTTCATCTTCCTATAAAGGCCCCGTTCTTCGGGCAGGTAGCCGATGATCCGTCTCCGGTCGTCGTCCACCGGCTCACCGTCGAGGAGGACGGTCCCGCTGTCGGTGGCGATGATGCGCATGATCATGCGGATGGTGGTGGTCTTGCCCGCGCCGTTCGGTCCGAGCAGGCCGAAGACCGAACCACGGGGGACCGAGAAGCTCAGGTCTTCCACCGCCACATGGTCTCCATAGCGCTTGCTCAGATTCTGCAGTTCCAGTATCGCGTCCACTGATCCCCCTTTGTCCGGTGTCGGAGAATACTACGCCCGACCGCTCATGATGTTCCGCCCTCTTTTTTCCCTCCCGCGTCGCGCCGACGCGGGAGGGAAAAAAGAGGCGCGCCTTGAAACAAGGCGCGCCGTATGGCACAATGACCGTCCTCTGAGCTGCGCCGGTAGCTCAATTGGATAGAGCATCTGACTACGGATCAGAAGGTTGGGGATTCGAGTTCCTCCCGGCGCGCCACCCAAACCCCCCACACCCAAGGGCTTGCTGCGGCCACTCATTGCCAAGCTGGTGCGCTCGAGCATGGCGATAGCCCGCGTCAGGCAAGCCGGGGCGGAGACTGACTCCTTTCCTCATTCCTCGTGGCACGAAAACGGGAGCAGGTCAATCGGAGGGAGGTTCGGCTGGGGGAACGGCCAGAACTCAACAAAGCACCGTGCTATCGAAACCTAGGTTTCGTCAAAAAGGGTACCCTTAAGCAGGAGACTGCTAAACTTGCTAAACTAGCGCCGAGACAAGAAAGGAGTCCTCATGCCAGATGTTGCTTCGGTTCTTCGCGACGAGATTAGCCGCCTGGCGCGCAAGGAGACCCGCCAACAGGTTGGTCCTCTCAAGAAGATTACCTCAGAGCTGCGCCGTACGGTGTCGGCACTCAAGACTGAAGTCACCGCCCTTCAGCGGAAAGTGAATTTCTTGGAGAAACAGGAGAAACGTCGTCTTGAGGTTGCGCCCAAAGAAAGCGCCGGCAAGGCCGTACGCTTCTCCCCCAAGTGGGTAAAGGCTGATCGTCAGCGTCTGGGTTTGTCCGCGAAGGACTACGGCGCCTTGGTTGGTGTTTCAAGTCTTACGATCTATAGCTGGGAAAGCGGGAAGTCGAAGCCCAGGGCTGAACGACTTGCTGCTTGGGCAGAGGTTCGGGGCATCGGCAAACGGGAAGCGCTGCGGAGGTTGGAGTTGCTCCGAAGCTAGGCTGAGGTAGAACGAGGGGAAGTTCCTATCCTCCGTTTATTCGAGGGGGATCATTTTCTCTTACTTGGGGGGGGTTCATGGCAGGTGCATCGACAGGCGCCGTCGCCTTCGATAACGAGCGATACCTTGCTGAGCAAAGCGAGGCCATCCTCGATCGGATGCGCCAGGTGGGCGGCAAGCTGCACCTGGAGTTCGGCGGCAAGCTCCTGTATGACTACCACGCCGCGCGGGTCCTGCCCGGTTTCGACCCCAACGTCAAAATGCGCCTCCTCCAGCAGCTCGCCAGCCAGACCGAGATCATCCTCTGCGTCTACGCGGGCGACATCGATCGCCGCAAGGTGCGGGCGGACTTCGGAATCACTTACGACGCCGACACCTTCAAGCTGATCGATGATCTGCGCGAGCGCGGACTCGAAGTGCGGGCGGTGGTGATCACCCGATACGAGGACCAGCCCGCTGCCGAGACCTTTGCCAACAAGCTCGAGCGCCGCGGGATCACCGTCTACACCCACCGTCTCATACCCGGTTACCCGGCCGATGTCTCCCGGATTGTGGGCGATGAGGGCTTCGGAGCCAACCCATACATCGAGACCGACGCTCCGCTGGTGGTAGTCAACGCCCCCGGGCCCAACAGCGGCAAGATGGCCACTTGCCTGTCGCAGGTCTACCACGAGCACCACCGGGGCGTGCGGACCGGTTACGCCAAGTTCGAGACCTTCCCGATCTGGAACCTGCCGCTGCGCCACCCGGTCAACGCCGCCTACGAGGCCGCCACCGCCGAGCTGCGGGACGTCAACATGATCGACCCCTTCCACCTCGAGGCCCACGACGAACGGGCGGTCAACTACAACCGCGACATCGAGGCCTTCCCGCTGCTCCAACGCATGCTCGAAAAGATCACCGGCGAGTCCATGTACCAGTCACCCACCGACATGGGGGTCAACCGCGCCGGCTTTGCCATCATCGACGACGACGCTGCCCGGGAAGCGGGCAAGCGCGAGATCGTCCGTCGATACTTCCGCTATTCGTGCGACGAGGTCCTCGGTCTCGAAGACGGCGACCCGGTGCGTCGGATAGAGGCCCTGATGGAGGAGTTCGACCTCAAGCCCGAAGACCGGTCGGTGGTCCTGCCGGCTCGCAATGCCGCCAGCGCCGCCGAGAAGAAAGCCGACAAGGGCCACCACGGAGTATTCAGCGGTGGCGCCGTCGAGCTGCCAATCGGTGAAATCGCCACCGGCCGCAACAGCCCCTTGATGCACGCCTCGTCGGCCCTGGTGCTCAACGCCATCAAGGTCCTCGCGGGGATCCCGGATCACCTCGACCTGATCAGCCCGGCGGTCATCGAGTCCATCGGCACCCTGCGCAAGAACCTGCTCGGCCGCGGCTCCATCAGCCTCAACCTCGAGGAGACCCTGATCGCACTCAGCATCAGCTCCACCACCAACCCCACGGCCCACCAGGCCATGCTGCAGCTGCCGAGGCTGTCGGGGTGCGAGCTGCACCTGACCCACCTGCCGACGCCCGGGGACGAGCGCGGGCTGCGCCGCCTCGGCGTCACCCTGACCTGCGACCCGAGCTTCGCCAGCAACAAGCTCTTCGTGTCGTAGGAGCGTGTGGTCCACACGAAACCATTCGGTCGGCCCTTGGACGACACCGTTGGCGCTAATTCCTGAGCGTCGCTGCGCGAGAGAAGATCACGGATTTCTAACGTTTCCTCGGATTGGGGGCCGACACTTCACGATTCGGTAACAACTGGGTGTGAACCCCATACAGTTTGGGCGACATGCCCTTACACTCGGTATCCGTGGAGATTCGCTGAAACGATCACGATGATGCTCGCTCCAAACACTCGCTCGATCCTGGTCATCGAAGACGACCCCGACATTCGGGCCTTGGTGGAGCTCCACCTTGCCGACGCGGGGCATCGGGTGGCGGTGGAGCCCAACGGTCGGCTGGGACTCGAGCAGGCGCTCTCGGGAGAGTACGATCTCGTGATCCTCGACCTCATGCTGCCCGGCATCGACGGGCTCGAGATCTGCCGCCAGCTACGGGCCCAGAAACAACACTTTCCGATCCTCATGCTGACCGCCAGATCAACTGAGATCGACCGCGTGGTGGGCCTCGAAATGGGGGCCGAC
>DAOWFV010000185.1 GCA_030637805.1 Acidobacteriota bacterium
CGCCCAACACAGGGTGCCGAAGATGATCACCGCGACTCCCAGGAGGTCGGCAGAGACGCCGCCGCGCAGCATTGGCGCGGTGAGGACCCCGAGCCCCACGAACCCCGCGATCAGGGACAGGATGAGCAGCAGGGACGGCGCCCGCCGGTCCAGCACGCCCTCCATCAACGCGATCCACATGGGCATCGCACCGACGATGAGCGCCGCCAGCCCGGAATCCACGCGCTGCTCGGCCCAGATCACGCCGCCGTTGCCGCCCACCCACATCAAGAGGCCGCTGACCGCAACCACCGCCAGCTCCCGCCTGCTCGGGCGAATGCGGGCACGGCGGGCGGCGGCGAGCAGAAGCAGAATCGCGGCGGCCACGAAGACCCTGCTTGCCCCGAGCCAGAACGGACCCCAGCCGGCCCCTTCGCGTACCGCCACGCGGATGGCGAGATACGTACTCCCCCACACCACGTAGATCACGGAGAGGTTGAGCAGGCCGGCCAGCGGGAGGTGGTCTCTGTGTCGCGTCACAGAACCTCTAACGTGCCGAAGCCCGAATCGATTCACCACTGCAATTTTCGGCGCTTGATTTCGATGGCAGCGCGGATCCAACCGGCCGCCCTTCAGTCGAAATCAAAAAGCCGAAAATTGCAACCTCACTCCCACACGCCCGGGATCTTCCGCCCGCAATTCTGACAGGCGCCGTCCTTCAGCCGATTGCCCAGAATCCGGAAGCCGATGCGGCGGATGAGGATTTCCCCGCAGCCGGGGCAAACGGTGTTCTCCCCCGGGTGGCCGGGGACGTTGCCCAGGTAGACGTAGTTCAGACCCTGTTTTCGGGCGATCTTCCACGACCGTTCGAGAGTCGGCACCGGTGTCGGCGGCAGCTCGGTGAGGCGGTAGGTTGGATGGAAACGGGTGAAGTGCACCGGGACATCCGGCCCGAGCTTCTCGAAGACCCAGGCAGAGAGATCCTCGATCTCGGCCTCGGAGTCGTTGAGCGTCGGTATCAGCAGCACCACGATCTCCAACCACACCCCGACCTCGCGGATCACCTCAAGGGCCTTCAGAACCGGCTCGAGCTTCCCTCGGACCTGGTCCCGATAGAAGTCTTCGCGGAAGCTCTTGAGATCCACCTTGATGGCGCTGAGCGAGGGCAGGACCTCGCGCAACGGCTTCTCCTGAATGAAGCCGTTGCTCACCACCGTCGGACGCAGCCCGGCCGCATTGGCGGCCTTCGCGACATCGCGGACGTACTCCCAGAAGACCACCGGCTCCCCGTAGGTGGCCGCCGTGAGCCGAGCCCCGGTTCGCTTCGCGGTCGCCACCATTGTCTCCGGCGGCAGAAAGTAGGCCTCGACCTGCTCCGGCCGGAACTGTGAGATCTCCCAGTTTTGGCAGAACTTGCACTCCACGTTGCAGCCGGCGGTGGCGAAGGACAGTGCTTTTTCACCCGGGAGCACGTGGAAGAAGGGCTTCTTCTCGATGGGATCGACGTGGACCGAGCAGGCGAGGCTGTGGACCAATGTGTAGTAGGTGCCGCCACGGTTTTCGCGCACCCCGCATGTCCCACGCTCCAGGTCGGCCACCGTGCACGCCTGCGGGCAGAGCTGGCACTCCACCCGCCCCTCCTCGAGCCTGCGATACCACGAGGCCTCACGCGCCGGCAGTTCGCCGCCGGGCACCTTCGCGCCCTCCTTCGGAGCGGCGCTGCCCCGGAGCAGCTCTGGCGTGAGGACCCCGGCTGCACCAGCGGCGGTGAGCGCCACCAATCGCCGTCGATCGATCTTCATGCCGACACCAACCGCAACTGCTCGGGATCGTCCACACCCAGACCGTGCCGGGCAGCGGTTGCCAGCCAGCGGACCGGACGACCGGCCTCCTCGAGGCTCGGTTTGCCTCGCCGCCGGCGCTCCGCGTCGATCACCTGCCAGGCCCACAGATCCGCCGCCACTGGATCGGTGCTTGCGGCCACCGTGCCGAGCGGGAAGACCTCACCGGCGCGAAACGCCGGGCCTCCGTGGCACTGGGCGACGATGCCGTCGAGCACCGTGAGGCGCAGCTTGTCGCGGATGAAGGGATGCCGGGCAACGTCGGCCACGTATGGATCGCAGCCCGAGTCGTGGTACTTGTTGGGATTGTGGATCACGCCGTACCAGTTCTTCATTCCCGCTGAAACACCGGCCAGATCGTGGTCCTTGACAACACCGAACGATACCAGCGCCGTACAGGTCGTGGTTACCAGGCGCGCGAAGCACGAGCCGATGGCGCCACAGCTCGACGGGAGGCTCTCGTAGTCGTTGTCGGTACCCACGCAACCATAAGGCGGGCCGGCGCGGTGGATGGTGAACCCGGCACGCACGAGCTCGCGACTCGAGCGTTCGAAGACGATGATCCGACGGCGGTCCACGCCGCCTTCGGCCAGGAGGTCGACGAAGGCCTCCACAAGCTCCACCCTGGGGGACAGTGCCGGCCCCGCGAGGCAGTTGACCTTGATGCCGACTGTGTCTGATGGACCGAAGAGCCGGGCCGCAGCCTCCACCCCGGACTCTGTGCCTACTGACGCGCTGAGAGCGGCGGCCATGACGCGCCGCGCGGTTGCCCGACCGAGGGGCTTGCCCAACTCCGCCTCGGCCCTCGCCAGACCCACCACTCCGGGCCGCACTACCGGTCCGCTCCCCACCGAAGGTGCGGCCCCAGCGAGGGCGCCGGCGCCGAGCAGCGCCGCCAGCTCGCGGCGGGTCAGCTCACGACTCATTTCTTCTCCGAAAACACCTGCGCGGTGAAGACCTCGAACTGTGCTCCTCGGCGCCAGGCGTCGGTTGGGAGGCCGGCCTTGCGCGCGAGGTGATCGAGCATCGTGTCCCGGTCCCATCCCTGCTCCGGCGCGACCTGGGGGAGGAAGAGGGCACGGCGGCCACCTTTGCTCAGGATCACTCCGTGCCGCCCGACCACGATCGCCTCAGGCCCCGCCACCGGACGGGCGGCCGAGAGAGCCGAGACCTCGAGTTCGACCTCATCGAGCTCGGCGGGCGCCAGGGGCGGAAAGCGGGGGTCGCGAGCCGCCGACACCGCCGCCTGCACGACCGCGTCCTCGAGGGGCTGACTCGCCTCGATGACCCCCATGCAGGCACGGAGCCGTCCCTCGCTCTGTGCTCGTTCTCCCGTGTTGTGCAGGGTGACGAATGCCCCGGCGGGAGCACGAATAGAGTTGATATCTTGCGCCGCGGCGTACCACTCGGCGAGGCTTCCGTCGTGCAGCAGGAAGCTCCTGAGGGTAGCTCGCGCCAGCGCGACGATCTCCGCCCCCTGGGCCACGGTCAGCTCGCCCAGGGGAGCGGCCGAGGGCTCCTCCCGCCAGGACCGCCACGAACCGCGGAAGGCGACCGCGGCGTAGGTAACGGAGAGATCCCAACTCCCGGTGCGGTGTCCCGAGGTGGTCACATCCAGGACCTGGCCGGTACCTTCGAAGGCGTGCGCGAGCAACTGGGTGAGGACCGCCAACGGCTTCGCTCCGCAGACCGTGTCCCCGCTCACATCTACCTGGTGCCAGAATCCCTTCGGGTCGAAGGCGGCGAGCCGGCCGGCGGTGACGCGACCCAGCCTGACAAGCTGGCCGCCGAGATCGGGCTCAGAGAAGGGCGTCCACCGGTAGCGGGCGCCGTGGTGGGTGAAGTCCGATGAGACCACCACCGCTGTCTCTTCATCGAGAAGGGGTACGAGCTCCCGGGCCATGCGGCCGGCGTCCTCGTAATCGGTGTCGTGGCCCACGAGCACCGGAACGATCCGCGCTTCGGGCGCCACCAGCTGGAGAAAGGGCAGCTCGACCTCGAGGCTGTGCTCGGGACCGTGGGCCTCGGCGGGGCCGCGAAACTCCTCACCGCGGCGCAGGACCGCGAGGGCCTCGCGATCCAGGTCGACCTCGCCGAGAGGGGTGGTGAAGGATTGAACGCTCCGCGCGGGCAGAGCGCCGCCCTTGAAACCACGGTGGTGTGAGGGACCGAGGAGAATCACCCGGCGCACTCCGGCCCCGTCGAGGGCGGCGAAGGCTTCTGCGGCGACCGCCCCGGAATACACGTACCCTGCATGGGGCACCACCAGCGCCCGGGCCCCCACCTTCGCTGGAGCCGCTGCAAGCATCTCCTCGACCTGAGAACGCAGAAGCTCCGGATCGTCGGGGTAGAAAGCGCCGGCCACGGCGGGTGGCCTGCCGGCCGCGGCTGCGGTGGCCGCGACGGATGTGAGGGCAGCGAACACCAGCAGCTTCATAACCTATTGATAAACCCTGCCGGCTGAGAATGCAACGCGTAAAATTCTAGTTGAGAAACTCGTCCGAGTTCCGCAGGGCACGCTGCCGCAGCTCGGCTGCCTTTTGCGAGTGTTTCGCGGCCTTGGCCTCATCACCCTCGAGACGGGCGAGGCGCGCGAGCGCGTCGTAAACCTCCGGCTCCTTGCCGTCCCACCAGCGAGCACGTTTGAGGTATCGCCGCGCTTGATCCAGGCTGCCCCGCATCATCTCCACGTCGGCTATCGCGATCAGCGTGAACGGGTTTCGGCTTCCGTCGGCCGCCGCTTTC
>DAOWFV010000052.1 GCA_030637805.1 Acidobacteriota bacterium
CTGTGGTCGGGGGTTCAATTCCCCTCGCTCACCCCATTTTTTGCGCCCGTAGCTCAGCTGGATAGAGCGATAGCCTCCGGAGCTATAGGTCATGGGTTCGAATCCCGTCGGGCGTACCATAAATCCATTCGCCTCCCGACCGGGGAGGCGTTTTTCATGGCTCGAGCTCTAACCCGCACTTCTCACCATATTCCTACTACTGGTCGCAATGCACAGCACGTGTCTGCGTTTTCTCGATTTGCTCGCTCGACGTACCGCAAGTACGCCTTCTCCCCCAAATCTTGCGAGAGCGCAGACACGCACGATACCTTGCGCCCCTCGCGACGAAATCTGGTGAGAAGTACGGGCTAATCCGCTCGGCGGTACAACGCTCGCTCCGGGTAGCTGACCCGGATCGTACCTCGCGCGCCCCTGGAGCCCTGGGCCAGGCTGACGACCACCTCGAACCGCCGGTCGTCCTTGAGATGGGCACTGCTTATTCCACCCTGCAGGCGCAGCCGTGCCTTTTCTTGCCCCTCGGCGAGGATTTCACCCGTCGACACCTTGAGAATCTGGACAACGAGTTTTTCCGGAACTCTGACAATCTCCACCTCGACCAAGACCTCCCCGGCGTACGCGGGGGAGAACTCGAGCCTACCGCGCGACCTCGACGAGGCCAATGTGAACCCGGTTTCAGCGTGCGCGGGCAGGATTTGGACAGCATATGACATCGGCGATGAGCCGGCGACCACCGCCTTGGGAGATTTCGGCCCCTCAGTCGCCGCCTGCTTTTCGGTCTGCTGGGCTTCACCCTGAATCTGCGGTTCAGTCCGATCGGTTGGCGCGATCGCCGCCGGCGACAGCACCCTGACTCGAACCGGACCCGCGAAGTTGTCGAACTCGTCGCTCTCCGTGGTTACTCGAAACCTGTCGACCCACGCTGCAAAGGAGTAGACGCCGCGGCCGCGCGATCCGTCGAAGTTCTCGTCCATCGGCACTTTGATCGTGACATCCTCACAGTCGCCCGGTTTCTCTGGCACGCACACCCTGTCCGCAACGAGACGGTCCCACGTTTCCCAGTCGACGCGCTCGATCAGAGACTGCCAGCATTCGAGATCAATCGGCCCCCCCGCCGGGTCGCGGCAGGCGGCGATATCGATGCCGGGGAACGGGTGGATGGGCTGATCGAACCACAGGTCCCAGGCAACACCGTCCTTCCACGGATCCCCATTGGAGTTCTGGACCCTCACCCGCACCTCGAGCTCGACGCCCGCCGGGACAGAGAGCCTCCTGCAGCCGTCTCCACACGAAATCCGCTCTCCGCTTTGCGGGTCCACATAGCTCAGGCGCAAGTCCGGAACGAAATTCGGGGACGCGCTGCCGCCGGCATCGGCGAACGCCGAGACACACAGAAAACCACAGAGGATCGGCGTGATGAGAAATTCCAGGCGGACGGGTGTGGTCATCTTCGGCTCCCGTCCGCATCGTACCAGCACTGGTGTTCCTGCCTATTTCGGTCGTTATACTCATTTTCTCTGGAGGGGGCTTAGGGCAGTGATCTCAGCAGGTCCGTTCGAGCGATACCTGTCGATCCTCGGGGTCGAGGCGGCGCCACCCGGGCTGGACCACCTGACCCGGCTGGTGGGTGCGCAGCTGATGCGGGTGCCGTTCGAGAACATCTCGAAACTGTACCTCAGGAAAACGCAGGGCGCCGCCTTCGCGCCCTCCCTCGAGGAGCACCTCGACGGAATCGAGCACCACCATTTCGGCGGCACCTGCTACGCCAACAACCCCCACTTCTTCGCGCTGCTGCAGCACCTCGGCTACGAGGTCACGATGAGCGGCGCGGACATGTCCAATCCCGACGCGCACATCGTGTCGATGGTGGAGCTGGAGGATCGGCAATACCTGGTGGACGTGGGCTACGCGGCGCCGTTTTTCCAGCCGCTGCCACGGGACCTCGACGGCCCTCACGAAATCCGCTTCGGCGCTTCCCGGTACGTCCTCGAGCCGCAGGACCATCAGGGCCGCTCACGGCTGCGCTTGTTCCGCGAGGAGGAGCCGATCCACGGCTACCTCGCCAAGCCCGAGCCCCGCGAGATCGGCCACTTCGCGGTGGGCATCCGGGACTCGTACCGTGACACCGCGACCTTTATGAACGTGGTGGTCGTGGAGCGCTTCTTCCCCGGCCGATCAATAAGGATCCACAACCTCACGCTGACCGAGTCCACACCGGACGTGGCGACCGTCACCCAGCTCGCAGACCGCGAAGAGTTGGTCCGCGCGGTCGAGCACTTCTGCCGGATCCCCTCCAACATCGTCCGCGAGGCAATCGACGGGATCGGCCTCGAGGGCGACATCTACACTTGAGCTTCGGCCGGGTCGCTGCTCGCTCAGCCCAAAAACTGCCGGCCACCCAGCACGACAAGAAGCAGTACCGCCGTCGCCAGCCCGGCCACCGCCACCCTGCCGACGACGAGGGGGCCAGTCAGGCCGCGTCTGGTGGTCAGCTGATCTGTTCCTTGAACCGCTTGACCTCGCCCAGCAGCTCGTCCACCTGCTCACGAAATTCGGGTGCATCAGATTTCTTCCTCAGGGCCTTGAGATCTCTCTCGATCCCGTTCACCGCGGCCAGGGCGGCCCCGGCGGCGTGGGTGGTATCCAACCCGCTCAGCGCGGCCTGGCGTCCCGCCTGCCGGTACTCCTGGGCAGCGGCGCGGAGAGCGCCCTTGAGCCGGTTCAGGTCCTGATCCTCTTCGCTCATAGAGGTCCCGGGCAGGAGCGTGAGCTCCCCCGTCGAGAAATAGTTGAACGCCAGGACGGCGCCAACGACGACAAGGATGAACACCAGCAGCTTCTTCATGCGAGGCCCCCTTCCAACTATTGTTGCACACGAGCTTCAGAAGGCTGACACCCGGTGAGGAATGCAGGCTACACTGGACCGAACTCGAGGAGGATCGCCGTGGCCAGAGGAATCAACCGAGTGAGGTTCATGCTGCTGATTCTGGGCTTCGTGGCTGGAGCGGCCTTTTGCTCCGCCGCCCTGTTGCAGCGTACCCGTCCTGAGCAGCCAGAGTCGCGGCCGGTGGCGCCCAGGAACGAACTCAACCCCGGCGAGCAGAGCCTCACCGGCCTGTTCGAGAAGGTCTCGCCGTCGGTGGCCTACATCACCTCCCTCGCCCTGCGCAGAGATTTCTTCCGCCTCAACGTGATGGAGATTCCCCGCGGCGCCGGCTCCGGCTTCGTCTGGGACCGGGAGGGGCACGTCGTCACCAACTTCCACGTCATCGAGAACGCCGACCGCGCAGAGGTCACCCTCGCCGACGGCAGCACGTGGAAGGCGACGCTCGTCGGCTACGCACCCGAGAAGGACCTCGCAGTGCTGCGGATCGACGCCCCTCGACAGTTACTCCACGCGATCGCGGTGGGAAGCTCCGCCGACCTCAAGGTCGGCCAGACCGTCCTGGCGATTGGCAACCCTTTCGGCTTCGACCAGACGCTCACCACCGGGATCGTGTCGGCGCTCGGGCGCGAGATCGAGTCGCCGGAAGGAATCCCCATCCGCGATGTGATCCAGACCGACGCCGCCATCAACCCCGGCAACTCGGGCGGGCCTCTGCTGGACAGCGCAGGTCGGCTCATCGGCGTCAACACCGCCATCATCAGCCCCTCGGGTGCCTATGCGGGCGTCGGCTTCGCCATCCCGGTGGATACAGTCAACTGGGTGGTGCCGGAGCTCATCGCCTACGGCAAGGTGCGGCGGCCGACCCTCGGAGTCGAGCTCGCCTCGGACCGGATCACGCGGCGCATCGGCATCGAAGGAGCGCTGGTGATCGAGGTTGTGTCCGGCAGCGGCGCTGATGAGGCCGGCATCGAACGGACGTTTCGTGACCGGCGGGGCCGGGTGGTCCTGGGCGATGTCATTGTCGCCATCGACGGCAGAAGGATCCGCTCGGCCGGCGAGGTCCCCCTCATCCTCGAGGGTTACGAGGAGGGCGACCGGGTCGAGGTCACGGTAGACAATGACGGGCGGCAGCGCACTCTCCGGGTCAGGCTCGGCAGAGCACGATAGATCGCAGGTCGCACCGAAATCATCGATTGAATCCCTGCGGTGTCAAGCACTTTCTGAAACTTCTTGTGAACCCTGAGACCTGAAGCCTGAAACCTGCGACCTGAAGCAGCAGCCCGCTCCCACTATCCCGCGCGAAGAAACTCCTCGATGATCGGTGCCACGCGCTCCGGATGGGTGAGATGGACGTGGTGGCCGCCCTCGACCTCAGCGCGATGCAGATCCCGGATCACCGCCAGCCGCGCCGCCACCACATCCTCGGGGAAGGGCCAGCCCTGCCGCGCCCGCACCGCGAGCACGGGGCAAGGAATCGCCGCCAGGAAGGCCAGCACCTGCTCCTCGGTGAGGCGCAGACGCGAAGGGGTCTTGAGCCGGGGATCGAAGGTGAAGCGCAGGCCCCCGGCCTCGGCGACGGTGCCCCGTTCGACTAGCAGTCGCGCTGCCTCGACGTCCAGCTCGGAGTCGCGGGCGCGTGCCTTGACCGCACTCTCGAGATCCGCGAAGACCCGCTGGGGGACAGCCGCCAGACACCGTTCCTTCTCGAGGGCCGCGGCAAA
>DAOWFV010000138.1 GCA_030637805.1 Acidobacteriota bacterium
AAGGATCCCCTGAAGGAAGAGAGTGCTGTGATGGCTGCTTCTCACTTTTTTCAGGGGATCCTTCGACTCGGCCTTCGGCCTCGCTCAGGATGACAGCTGTGCGGTCGCGTCCAAACGCGGGCACCACATCCCAATATCCCCGGTCGCTTCCCCGCGCTGATAATTCCGAATTCCGAATTCCGAATTCCGAATTCATGATGACATCCTACCCTCGGCCGCATCGCGGATTGCGACAACTAGAGAGTCGACGTCGTCGCGCGTGTTGAACGGTCCGACGCCTGCGCGCAGGGTGCCATCTGGGAAGGTGCCGAGGCGGCGGTGGGCGGCCGGCGCGCAGAGGAGCCCGGCGCGCAGCATGATGCCCCGTTCCCGATCGAGCCACGCCGCCAGCTCCCCGGTGTCAGCGCCTTCGACGGTGAAGGAGAGGATGCCGGTGTGGGGCCTGTCATCCTCCCACCCGTGCAGGCGGGCGCCGGGGATCTCGCGAAGAGAGTCGGCCAGACGCTTGACGAGTCCCTGCTCGTGCTCCAGGACCTTTTCCACCGTGTGCTCGCGGAGCCACCGACAGGCCGCGCCCAGACCGGCCGCGCCGGGACCGTTGACCGTCCCGGCCTCGAGCCGGCAGGGGAGGAAGTCCGGCATCTCCTCGCTCTCCGAACGCGAGCCCGTGCCTCCGCGCACCAGGGGCTCGACCTCGAACCCGGGCGCCAGCAGCAACACGCCGATTCCCGGCGGTCCGAGCAGGCCCTTGTGACCCGAGCAGGCGAGGGCCGCGACTCCAAGGGTCGCGAATTCGATCGCCAGGCCGCCGGCGGTCTGGGCAGCGTCCACCACCACCGGCACCGGCGCCACTGCGCGCGCCACTTCGGCCACCGGCAGGACGCCGCCGGAGGCGTTGGAGGCGTGGATCAATACCACCAGAGTGGTAGGCGCCTCGGCCACCCGCGCCGCCACCTCCTGCGGCGTCGGCACCCCGCGGGGGTCTTCTCCCTCGACCACCGTCACCTCGACGCCGCGGGTGCTCTCGAGGTATCTCAGGGGCCGCATGACCGCGTTGTGCTCGAGCGCGGAGGTGACAACGCGATCGCCGGAGCCGAGCCGTGAGCTGAGCACGGTGTTGAGCCAGAAGGTGGCGCCGGGGCCGAGTAGGGTGCGTTCCGGGTCGCTGCCGAGCAGGGCGGCCACATCCTCCCGAGCACCTTCGATAGCACGCGAGGCCGCCACCGTCAGGCGGTGACCGCCGCGTCCGGGGTTCCCGGCCTCCTTGTCGATAAAGCGGGTGACCGCCGCAGAAACTCCCGGCGCCTTGGGAAAGGCGGTGGCGCCGTGGTCGAGGTAAATGCCCGGGTCAGGACTCATGGGCGGACGATGCTTCCCGCGTCGGCGAGGCGTGAGGCGATCTCCAGCATGTCGGTGACGCGGCCGACCCGAAGGTTTTTGGCGAGCTCAAAAAAATTCAAGCAGGTGCCGCAGGTGATGATCTCGATCCCCGCAGCCTCCAGAGAACGAAGATCGTCGAGGAGAAGGGAGCCCTCGCAGCACAGCTTGACGCCGTCGTTGTAGAAGATGATGGCATCCGGCGTACGCTCGAGCTGGGCCTGGGTCTTGAGGAACGAGCGCATGAGGAGAGCGCCGAGTTCGTCGTCGCCGGCGCCCATCGCGCTGGAAGTCACCTGGACCACCCTGGGCCCGCCGCCGGCGATCGAGTCGGGCACCTCGCATGCCAGGAACTCTTCCTCGCCCGGGCGCGCCCCGGCCGCGCCCTCACCGGCGGCGACCGTGACCAGAAAGCTGCCGTCGCCCGGATCCTCGACCTCGACCACGGCGCCTCGGGAGGCGGCGAAGCGGCTGACATTGGAGCGACTGAGCTCGTCGGCAACGTGGAAGCGGACCTCGCGCTCACCCTCGTCGAGCAGGTCGCGGAGCTTGAGCACCGGCCCGGGACACGCCAGATCGCGAACGTCGATTGTCTTCAAACCCGATCCTCCCTTGTTATTGAACCCGGCCTCATTCTAATCCCTTTCCATTTCTCCCGATTTTCCTGTCAGCGCCCCGGGCGCGGACAGGAAAATCGGGAAGGAGTAAGATAGAAGCCAGACTCATACTCAGGAGGTGCCCATGCTCGGTCGAGGCGTTCTGAGTCGCTTGCATACTCTGACGCAACAGAAAACCCTCACCCTTACCCTGTATCTGGATATCGACCAGAACAAGACCGCCAACCGTAGACGCGGTTTCGAGGTACAGGCCGAGGCGCTGCTCAAGGACCTGCGCTCGAGCCACGGCCGCAGTGTGCGCCTCGACAAGGCGGCCGAGATCGCCCTGGGTCTGGTTCACAAGCTGCGGCCCGCGGGGAAGGCCGCGCTGGTGGTCGTGCACCCCGAGACCGATCTCCAGGAGATCTTCCAGCTCGAGGTACCGTTCGCCGCCTCGGCCCACTGGCGCCGTGGGGCCTTCCTGCGGCCCATCGTCGAGGCAATGGACGAGTACGAGCGCTACGCCGTGGTTCTCACCGACGCCAAAAGGGCGCGGCTGTTTACGGTCTTTATGGGCGAGCTCACCGAGCATGAGGATCTGATCTCCGAGACCAGCCAACGCACCCGCTCCATGGGGGCAGATCAGATGCGCGCCCAGAAGCGGAGAGACCGGCGCCACGACGAGGAGGTCGCGTTACACGCGAAGAAGGTGATCGACGCCATCCACGATCTTGCTCTCCACGAGCCCTTCGACCGGCTGATCGTTGCCGGCACGCCCAAAGCCTCCAGCCAGCTGGCCCGGCTCCTCCCGAAACGCCTGCGGGGGAAGCTCACGGGGACCGTGAGCATGAGCGTCGGGGCACCGCAGAAGGAGGTCCTCAAGAAGATCCTCTCGGTGCAGCACAAGATGGAACGCGAGCAGGAGTCGCTTCTCGTCGAAGGTGTGCTCGCCGAGCTCCACGACGGCGGCAAGGCGGTGGCCGACTTCGCCAGCGTGCTCGACGCCGTCAATCAGGGTCGCGTGTGGAAGCTGTTCTATGCCAAGGGGCTGAAAAAGGTCGGCGGTGAGTGCTCGGATTGCGGTTCCTACGCTCCCGATCCGACCGGCCCATGCACCTACTGTGGAGGCAGTGTCCAGCGGCTGCCCCAGTGCGTCGACCGCCTCACCCAATCGGTGATGGAGATGGGCGGCCAGGTCGAGGTGATCGACGGCCCGGCGGCAAGAGCCCTCGCGCCCCACGGCGAGATCGCAGCGCTGCTGAGGTACTGAGCCAAAACTGGGTGTTCCCGGTCGGACACTCGATGCTCGATGCACCAGGATGGTGAATCCTCAGAATTCTTTGTCAAGGGCTCAATCGAGAATCGAGTATCGAGTATCGCCTACGATTGCATGACAAGGACTGAAGCTGCGATACTGACCCGAGAAAGGACCCGGTGAGATATGCGAGCGGGTGAC
>DAOWFV010000044.1 GCA_030637805.1 Acidobacteriota bacterium
GAATGCGTCGTGCACCACCAACTGCCTGGCGCCAATGGCAAAGGTCCTGCACGAGACGGTGGGCATCAAGCACGGCTGGCTCACAACCACCCATGCCTATACCCTCGACCAGAGCCTCCTCGATACACAGCACCCCTCGGACAAGCGCCGCGCACGCGCCGCCGCGATCAACATCATCCCCAGCTCCACCGGCGCCGCCAAAGCGATCGGGCTGGTCTATCCCGTCCTTTCCGGGAAGCTGCACGGCGCCGCCATGCGCGTTCCGGTCGCGGATGGATCGGTTTGCGACCTCATCTTCGTCGCCGGGCGTGAATCCTCGGTCGAGGAGCTCCAACAAGCGTTTGTCAAGGCCGCCGGCGGGGAGCTCAAGGGCATCCTGCGCGCCGCCGATGAGCCCCTGGTCTCCACCGACATCATCGGCGAGAGCCACTCCACGGTCGTCGACCTGCCTTTGATCGCTCAGGTCGCCCCCGACTTCTTTCGGGTCGTCGGCTGGTACGACAACGAGAACGCCTACGCCCTGCGCTGTGTGGATCTGATCGAGTACATGGTGGACCGGGAAAAGGTGTGAGCCTGCCATCCCTCGACGATCTTGAGGACCTCGGCGGTGCCCGGGTGTTGGCTCGTCTCGACCTCAACGTCCCGGTGAGGGACGGCGTGGTCCTCGACGACACCCGCATCATCGCCGCCCTCCCCACCCTTCGCTGGCTGCGCGAACGGGTGGATGAGGTGGCGGCCTGCTCCCACCTCGGGAAGGCCAAGGGCGTGCCCGACCCGGCCTTCTCTCTCCACCCCGTGGCGGCTGTGTTGGAGCAGGCCCTCGGTGTTCCCGTTCGCTTCATACCGGACTGTCTGGATCCGGCCGCTGTCGAGTCCGAGTCCGGGTCGGTCGTGCTCTTGGAGAATCTGCGCTTTCATCCCGGTGAGAAGGCGAATGATACGCACTTCGCCGAACGCCTGGCAGCGCCTTACAGCCACTATGTCAACGACGCCTTCGGCACCGCCCACCGCGCCCATGCTTCGGTGGTGGCCGTGCCCCAGTTGTATCCGAGCGGGCGTAAGGCTGCCGGATTCCTGGTGGAGCGCGAGGTGGCGGCGTTGGGCAGGGTCGCGGGAGCGCCGGAACAGCCCTTCGTCGCGGTCGTCGGAGGCGCCAAGGTCTCGACCAAGACCGCGCCGCTTCAGACCCTCGTGGAGAATGTCAGCTCCCTCCTCATCGGCGGCGGCATGGCCAACACCTTTCTCCTTGCCCAGGGCTATGAGGTCGGACGCTCGCTGGTCGAGGAGGAGATGCTCGACACCGCGCGTGCGGTCCTCGAGTCGGCGGCGGAGCGGGGCATCGATCTCGAGCTGCCCGAGGACGTCGTTGTGGCCGATGCCATCACCGAACCTCAGCGGGTCGAGGTGGTCTCGAGCCGGGCCGTCCCCGCCGAGCTGATGATCGTGGACATTGGTCCGCGCACCTGCGCGCGGTTCGCCCGCGTGCTGGCTGCCGCACGGACCGTGTTCTGGAATGGACCGATGGGCGTCTTCGAGGTCGAGGACTTCGCCGCCGGCACCCTCGCGGTGGCGGAGGCCCTTGCCATAAGCTCGGCTTTCACGGTCGTGGGCGGCGGCGAGTCGGTCATGGCAATCCGTCGCGCCGGGGTCATGGATTCTATCGGCCACGTCTCCACCGGTGGGGGCGCCTCACTCGAGTTCATCACCGGCAAGCCGCTACCGGGCATAGTCGCCCTGGAGAACTGAGATGCGCACACCTCTGATCGCCGGCAACTGGAAGATGCACTACGGGGCGGCCGAGACCGCCGCGTTTCTCGAGGAGCTTCTGACCGAGGAGCGAGATCCCGGCGTCGACGTGGTGGTTTGTCCGCCCGCCGTCGCCCTCCCGATGGCGGCTATGGTGCTGACGGGTTCCGACATCGGCCTCGGCGCTCAGAATGTGCACTGGGAGGAATCCGGCGCCTTCACCGGCGAGGTGTCGGCGCTCATGTTGAAAGAGATTGGCGTCCAATGGGTGATCGTCGGCCACAGTGAGCGGCGTACCATTTTCGGCGAAACCGACGAAACGGCACTCGCCCGCGCCCGCGCCGCCCAGGCTGCGAACCTCGAAGTTATCTTTTGCGTGGGCGAGACCCTCGACGAGCGTGATGCCGGGGAGACCTTCGCGGTTCTCGAGCGCCAGGTCGCCGATCTCGGCGCCCTCGATCCCGGACATCTGGTCCTCGCTTACGAACCCGTGTGGGCCATCGGCACCGGTCGAACCGCCACCCCTCAGCAGGCCCAGGAGGCGCATGCCTTCCTGCGGCTGCGCATGTCGGCACTCTTCGGTGGTGAGACGTCCGAGAGCCTGCGCATCCTCTACGGAGGCAGCCTCAAACCTGCAAATACAGGTGAGCTGCTCCCCCTCGCGGACGTGGACGGCGGCCTCATCGGCGGCGCAAGCCTTGACGTGCGTTCATTTTCCGCTATCATCCGCGCTGCGGCGGACTGCGCCGCTGGAGAAACCCCGTGACAGTCTTTTTGGTTATTCTGTACATACTCGTTTGCCTCTTTCTGGTGATGGTGGTGCTCCTGCAACAGGGAAAGGGAGCGGATCTTGCCGGCGCCTTTGGAGGCGGAGGCAGCCAGACCTCCTTCGGCCCCC
>DAOWFV010000228.1 GCA_030637805.1 Acidobacteriota bacterium
GGCCGCAAAGCCGATCCACAGGCTCGCCGCCGCCGCCACCAGGGTCACGGTCAGCGGCGAGGCCACCGACGACCCGCGGAACGCAGCGAGGAAGACGACCGCGATCGCCGCCGGCACCGTTGCAAGGAATAGCCCCGTGGTCACCCGCATCTGCCGGAGATGACGGCTGATTTCCACCCAACCCAGATGGTCGTCAGTCATCCCTCCCCTCCCTCCCCGTCTCCGTCTCCGTCTCCGTCTCCGTCTCCGACGAAATCATCCGATACCGCCTGCCCGTCCTCGTCCGCGCCCGAGTCCGAGTCCGATACTATGATATGCCCAACCGCCTCCCCGTCCGCCGGGGATTCACCGACCTCAGCCGCTCGCCTCTGCCCCTTGCCCTCCTCAACCCGGCTCCACACTCCCCACACCAACCCTACCCACACCGCCAGCAGGTACCGGTTGAGAGGCGTCTGCAGCCCAAAGCCGACGGTCTCGTGGAGCGCGGTTGCAGCCAACGCGACCGCGGCGCCGGCCAGGGGATACCGGAGCTCGAAGCGGAGCCGGCGCAAGCGGCCGGGTCGCAGAGACGCCGCCAGAGCGACCAGTACCAAAATCAGCACAACGACTCCAACGATGCCCGAGGTCGAGGCCCACTCGAGCCAGTCGTTGTGGGCCTGCTCGAGAACTGCGGAACCGGTGGCCGGTTTGTCGAGGCCGATCACATGGCGGTAGCTCCCAAGACCGGACCCGAACAGCGGTGATCTCCCAAACGAGCGTACGGTGCCCGCCCACAAATCCCAGCGAGTATTTCCCTCAACACCCTCCACCACCAGCAGGGCAGCAAACCCATCCCTCAACTCCTGAATCCGCGTCCACGCGAGGACGATCGACACAGCACACAGCGCCGCGATTCCGGCCGCCCACGGCCACCGCCGCCCCCCGGTGGGGCGCGTCCACAGCGGCAGCGTGAGCACGAAAGCAACACCGAGAAACACCACCCCTCCGCGTGATGAGGATCGCAGGACCGCGGCCACCGCGACCACGGCTACCACCGCCGACGCCAGCGCAACGACCGCGGCCCGCTGCCGCGCTGCTCCCACACTTCCGAGGTTCCGCGCCGCCGCCGCGAGCAGCACTAACGCCGCCGGCAGGCTGAGCTCGATCGCCACGGCAAAGTGGTTCGAGTTGACGAAGGGACCGTAGGCGCCGCCGCCCCCGGTGTTGGCGCGGATCAGGAGCACCTTTTCCGGCGCTCCGCTCTCGCCGGCAAGACCGAGCACCGCCAGCAGCCCGCAGGTCACGACCAGGATGCCGAGCAGGGTCGGCAAGCCGCTGCGGGTGGCCGCCATCCTCGCAGCGACAAGCACCACCCCGGCCATGACCACCGCCGAGGCGACCACCTGAATCGTCGACCAGGGTGCGAGAGACAGCGAGCTCCAGCCCGGCACGAGCACATCGGCAAAGCCCGGCTGGAGTAGCCGCCGCAGAGTCTCGGGCAACGGTGCGAGCTGGCAAACAGCGAGCCCCAGGAACAACCACGCGGCCATGCGCGCCAATTTCGGCGTCACGGGGGCGCTTCGCAGATCGACGACCAGCACGAGCACGAGCACGGCGGTGACCAATCGGGTGATTGGATCCACACCCGCAAAGGCGATGGCGTTACCCACCAGGAGCGCCGCGAGCACGACCCGGTGAAGAGCAAATCCCCTGGTCATTCCGGAGTCGTGAAGCGATATCCCACGCCGCGCACCGAGAAAATATATTGCGGGTCCTTGGGATCTTTCTCGAAATAGCGGCGCAGACGAACTATGAAGTTGTCGATGGTTCGCGACGACGTCGTGAATCGGTAGCCCCACACACGCTCCAGGATCTCCTCCCGGGACACGACCTGGTTGCGGCGCTCCACCAGCAGCTTTATCAGCATGCACTCCTTCTCGGTCAGGTTCACGGTTCTCTCAGCGGTCTTCGCCTCAAAGGTCAGGAAGTTCACCTCGTTGTCACCGAAGCGGAAGACCTCCGCCTCCTCGGGCGCGCTGCTGTACCACTCCTGACGACGGAAGATGCCGTGGATGCGAAGGATCAGCTCCTCGAGGAGAAACGGCTTGGCCACGTAGTCGTCAGCGCCGACCTTGAGGCCGAGCAACCGGTCGGCGTCGGCAGACTTGGCGGTCAGAAACAGAATGGGCACCCTGCTGCCGGTGGCGCGAAGCCGCTTGCACACCTCGAGCCCATCCAGCTTCGGCATCATGATGTCGAGGATCACCAGATCGAA
>DAOWFV010000209.1 GCA_030637805.1 Acidobacteriota bacterium
AAGACCCCGAGATTGGTGATCAACCGGTTCTGGCCGACAAATTCCTCGAGACGCCGCGGGCGGAGGGTCTCCTCGAACGGCCCCTCACCGGCTTTGGCTTCTCCGGTCAAGATCTCGTCGCTCATGGGGAGACTTTAACCTAACCCCGCAGAGCCGGAATAAAAAATTCCGTCTCCGCCGGGAGCTAGCCGTCAGCTCTTAGGTCTCAGGCGTCAGGTCTCAGGTCTCAGGTCTCATTTTTCACGGATGTGCCCGGCAGCCTGCAACCTGTGTGACCTGCGACCTGGTACCTGCGACCCGGGACATGGCTAATTGCTGACAGCTAACGGCTAAGCGCTCTTTGCGGCTAGCCTGCCTATCTCACCGGGTTCCGTCGCGAGGGCGGCGAGGCGCCGTGCACAGTGGTGTTTTCAACCCGAGGGGCGCGGAGGCGTACTCGACGGTACGTCGAGCACACCGAGGTGAGAAAACGACGCTGGGTGTGGCGCATCGCCGTCCGCAGCAGGAAGCTGGTGAGATATGCAGGCTAGCGGGTCAGCTTCTGAAGCGCCATCCGCAGGACCTCACCGAGGTCACTTTCCTCGACCTCGGACCAGACCCCGTTCACCGCCCGCTGTGCGTCACGCTGGGAGTAGCCCAGGTTGACCAAGGCCGAGACCGCATCTCCGCGCCGGTTGTCGCCCCCCGAACCGGCAACGGCGAGGCGATCCTTGAGCTCGAGGAGGATCCGCTCCGCCGTCTTGCGGCCCACTCCCGGGCTTCGCTGTAGACGCGCCAAGTCTCCGGCCTCCACGGTCTGCGCCAGCTCGGTCGCGGTCATGGCCGAGAGCACGCCCAGAGCGGTCCGCGGCCCGATCCCCGCCACCGCGATGAGCTTCTCGAAGGCCTCGAGCTCCTCGCGATCCGGAAATCCGAAGAGAACGATCGCATCGCTACGGACCTGGGTATGGATCCACAAGGCGCTGGACTCATGCCCGGCCAGGTCTTGGTGGGCGCGCAGGGTCGTTGAGACCAGATAACCGACACCGCCAGCCTCGATCAGCACCATACCCGGGTCCACCCGGTGGAGGCGGCCCTCGAGGCGGCCGATCATGAGCTTGTTGGGGCGAAGCGCTGCAGGAGCTCGTTGTCGACCGTGACCACCGTTTCGCGGCGACGTTCGTTGAGAATCGAGCGCAATAGCTGGTTCGACCGCTCCGCGGTGAGCCGGTAGCGCGCGGTGTCGAGTTCGCGGGCGAGCTCCTCGGCGCCGACCAGGGTGAGACCCTGGACCTTTGCCACGACCACCCCGCGCGAACCCGCCGAGATCGGCTCGAGGACCTCGCCCTCGCTGGACTCGAAGACTCCTTCCTCGAGAGCCGGGATCACGCCGATGGCGCCGACAGGGGCGCCTCGACGGTGGTCGCGAGCTTCGGTGACGGTGGAGCCGTACTCTTCGGCAAGGGCGGCGATGTCCTCGCCCTGCCGCCAGCGATCAGCCAGGAGTCGACCCTGCTCGGCGGTGATCTCCAACGCCTTGTCGCGACGCAGCAGCTGCTCCACCTGTGTGCGCACGTCGTCGAACGGGGCCACACCCTCGGGCTTGATCTCGTCGAGCTGCCACACGATCCAGCCCCGCGGCACCGCCACGGGCCCACGGATGTCGCCGACCTCCGCTGCAAAGGCCTCTTCGGCGATCTGTGAACCCTCTCCGAGGCCGGGTATCACCTCCTCGGCAGCAAAAGGCGGGCTCTGATTGAGGACGACGGCCTCATCCTCATCGGCGATGGCTTGCCACGCTTCCTGGCCCTCCGTTTGCTCTGATTTCAGTCGATTGGCCAGTGCTGTGGCGCGAACCTCGGCCTCGGCCGAGGCGCGGCCCTCCGTGACCCGGAAGCGAATCTGCTCCTCGACCTCCTCGAACGGCCGCTGGTGCTCCGGACGGAAGCCCTCGATGCGGATGATGTGGTAACCAAACTGGCTCTTGATCGGCCCGACGAGGTCCCCGGGCTTGGCGGAGAAAACCGCTTCCTCGAACTCCGGAACCATCCGTCCACGCGCGAACCACCCGAGATCGCCGCCGTTGTCCTTGGACCCCGGGTCCTCGGAGTGCTTGGCAGCCAGTTCGGCGAAGTCGGCACCAGTACTCGCCATCTGTGCCACCGCGTCGGCCCGGAGCTTTGTGGCGGCCTCCTGTTCGCCGGAGGCATCGGGGGCGAGCCGGATGAGGATGTGGCGGGCGTTCGCCTGCTCGCCCTCCAGAAACTCCTCCTGGTGCTCCTCGTAGAAGGCCCTGAGATCGTCCTCCTCCACCGGAAGTAAGCGGCGCAGCTTGGATGTCTCGACCAACTGATAACGGATCACCCGCTGTTCATCGCGATGGTAGTCCTCTGCGGTCAGGTCGTAAGCGGCCCGGGCCTCCTCCTCGGAGACGGTTACGTCGCTTAGATGGTTCTCGTAGCGGAGCTGGACGGCATCGAAGTCGGCGACCTCCCGCTGCTGGCGGAACGCCTGCTCGGCCTCTTCGTCGCTCACCCAGACGCCACGTTCAAGCAGCCCGTTGAGCTTGCCGATGATCAGATCGTCGGTATAACGCCGCTCGAACTCCTGAGGGCTCATCCGGAAGTAAGCGCGGATGATCCGCTGATAGGTCTCGGCTCCCAGGAACTCCCCGTTCTCGTCGGTGAAGGTCGGGTTTTTCAGGATCGCTTCCCGCAGCTCCTCGTCGGTGACCCGGATCCCCACGCGTTTCGCTTCCTCGAGTTGGAGTTCTCGGTCGATGAAGTAGCTCGCCGTCTGGCCGGCGAGATCAACCTGCGATCGCAGCTCGTTCCACCGTTCCCCGTAGAGTTGGGAGAATCGCTGGTTAAGGCGTTGCATTTCAGAGAGGAACTCCTCCTCGGAAACCGAGCGGTCGCCGACGCGGACCGCCGCCCCACCTCCGCCGGGCCCTCCGGCACGGCCGGCGCCCCAGTCCACGAAGACCAGAAGCACGAAAACGGCTACCACACCCCAGAGGATGAACTTGAGGTGTCGCAGATTGTCGCGTAACCACTTGAGAGCCATCTTTGTCCTCCGCCCAATTCGATATCGGGACAGCGAAGTGTACCGGACTGTCGATGGGGGCGCAACCGTGTGACGACCGTCCTTGCTGCTTGAATTCGGGCATGTTACGGTGAGGTTTGGAGGTGCGGCCAAGGTGGCACGAAGCTTCGAGCTGGATTGGGTTCTCATCCGAACGAACACGATCAAGAAGGTGATGGTAATCGCCGTCGTTGGGCTCATCGCAGCAGCCCTCGTCTTTTTCGCCTACAGCCGTTTCGATCTCTCCCCGGAGGCGCGGGCCCGCCAGGCAATCGAGCGAGCCGATGTCGCTTACCAGGAGGCGGCGGCACAGCCCCTCCCACCGCGGTGGCGCGGCGAGCTGCTGCAGGCCGCCGAGCAACTCAACCACGCCCGTTCGGCCTATGCCGAGGAGAGCTGGGAAAACGCGGAAGGCCTGGCGGATAGCGCCCGCAGCCGTTTCGCGGCGCTTGCCGGCGCTGGCAGCCATGAGCTGGTGGGTGCGGGGCAATTCTTCAGCATCGAGGGCCGCGTTCAGCTGCAGCGTGCCGGGCAGACGCAGTGGGAGACCGCTCATCAGCGGATGCCGGTGTTCAATGGTGATTTCGTTCGCACGGCACGTGACGGCAGCGCCGAGATCCTCTTCGCCGACGGCAGTCTCTATCGCATCGCCCCGAACTCCCTGCTCGAGATCCACCATCAGAAGTCGCAAGCATCGCCGGGAACGGTGAAGATGGTAGTCGGTCGCATCAACGTCTACACCTCGGGAACATCATCGACGGTGACCACGGACACCGTCTCCACCGAGATCGAGAGCGACAGCCGGGTCGCCCTCGACGTCGACCCCGATGACCAGGCAACTACCGTCGCGGCGTATCAGGGCGGCGCCCGGTTGAGAAACCTGCAGGGAGTCGAGGTTCTGGTTTCGGAACGCGAGCAGGTTGCGGCCGCCGCCAACGGCACCTTCTCGGAAAAACGCGCTATTCCGGCGCCGCCGGTTCCGGTGCAGCCGCGGAACAACGCCGGCTTTGATATCAGCCGGCGGCCGACGATCGAGCTGATTTGGCGGGGGCGACCAGCCGGTGGGCAGGTCCATCTCCAGGTCAGTCGGTCAAAACGCTTCGTTGCAGATGAGCTCGATGTCGACGCTCCCTCTTTGGCAAAGGACGCAGCCCGCCTGCAGGCGATCGCACCGGGGACCTACTTCTGGCGGGTAGCTGCACTCGGCAAGGACCGGGTCGAGTCCGAGTGGAGCCCGGTCCGTCGTTTCCGGGTCTTCGCCTCATCGCCGGGGCAGTTCCTCGAGGATCAGGTGCCCCCCGAGCTCGAAATCAGTCCACCGCAGCAGCTTGGGCATATGTTCATCCTCGAAGGATTCACCGAGGTCGGGACCACCGTCACCGTTAACGGCGAGGAAGTCGAGCTCGACTCCGACGGCCACTTCCGCAAGGCGGTGGAGGTCTTCGAGGAGGGGTGGACCGATCTCGTGGTTGTTGCCATCGATCCTTCGGGCAATCGGACCGAGCGCCGTGAACGCGTGTTCGTGGAGGTCTATTGATGCATTTTTCCAGCCTTCTGGGGCTGTTTTCCTCGGATCTTGCCATTGACCTCGGAACCGCGAACACATTGGTCTACGTGCGCGGGCGGGGAATCGCCGTGGTCGAACCCTCGATCGTCGCGGTCAACCGCATCACCAATCGGGTCGAGGCGGTGGGTGCCAGGGCCAAGGAAATGCTGGGCAAGACGCCGAGCAACATCGTGGCCATCCGGCCGATGAAGGACGGCGTGATCGCCGACTTCGAGGTCACCGAAAAAATGCTCGAGCACTTCATCCGCAAGGCTCATGGGCGGTCGTTCCTGGTACGCCCTCGGATCATTATTTCGGTTCCCTCCGAGATCACCCAGGTCGAGAAACGGGCAGTGAAGGACACCGCGCTGAAGGCGGGCGCGAGCGAGGTCTATTTGATCGAGCAGGCGACGGCGGCAGCGATCGGCGCCGGTCTTCCCATCACCGAGCCTTCGGGAAACATGATCGTCGACGTCGGCGGGGGCACTTCGGACGTCGCCGTGATCTCCCTCGCCGGCGTTGTCTACTCGCGCTCGGTGCGGGTTGCAGGAAACGAGATGGACGACGCGATCATCCATTATCTGAAGAAGAAGTACAACCTCCTCCTCGGCGAGCGGACCGCCGAGCAGATCAAGATGGAGATCGGCTCCGCCTATCCCCTCGACGAACCGCTGAGCATGGAGGTCAAGGGCCGCGATCTGGTGGAGGGTGTGCCCAAGAATTTGACCATCACCGACGAGGAGATTCGCGAGGCCCTGACCGAGATCGTTTCCACCATCGTCGATGCCGTGCGCAACGCGCTCGAACAGACACCGCCCGAGCTTTCGGCGGACATCATCGACAAGGGCATAATCCTCGCCGGGGGCGGGTCCCTGCTCAAGAACCTCGACAAACGCCTTCGCGAGGAGACCGGTCTTCCCGTGGCCCACTGCGAGGAGCCGGGATCGGCGGTGGTCCGCGGCACCGGTATGATGCTCACCGATATCGATCTGCTGCGAAAGATCGCCATCCCCTGAATTTTTTCCCGGCCCACCATCGGGTTATGATGGCGTGGTGGCGAACCCCAAACACGAGCCGTGCGGGCGGACTGCGCTTGCGCCTATTGGTGAGCGCTCGTGACCAGTTCGCGGCTCATCGTGCGGCGTACTCTGCTGCTCTGGATCATGCTCGAGCTCTTCGCCGCTCTACAGGTACGCACCGCCGGAGGAGGTACACTTTTGGTGTCCTGGCTGCGCGCGGTTGTCCTTCCCGTTGAGTGGTCTGCGGACCGCCTCGGCAATCTTGCCGTCGACCTCAGCCTCGGCACCCGCAACCTCCAGCGGGTGATCGTGGACAACCGAAAAATGCGCCTGGAGCTCGACGAGGTGCGGGCCCGTGAACTGCTGCTCCGCGAGGACCACATCGCCCTGCGTGAGGTCAACGGCCTGGCCCTGGCCGGGCCCGGCTTCGAGCTCGAGGCTGGCTCGGTCGTTGCCCGCTGCACCTACCGCGATCTCGCCGCCGGCACTATGGAAGTGCGCACGGCCGTTCCAGCCACCATCCCCCGCGACACCCCGGTGGTGACGGCGGAAGGCCTGGTCGGCCGGGTGGTACACAGCGAAAGCCGCCGTCACTGGCTGCAGCTCCTCAACCACGCGGCCGCTGCGGTGGCGGTGCAGACCGAAGATGGGCAGGTGCAGGGCCTCGCGATGGGCACCGGGTCCGCGGAACTACGGGTGGCCTATGTGCCCCGCCAGGCGCAGTTGGTGCGCGGGACGCTGCTGGTCACCAGCGGCGCCGACGGCATCTATCCCCCCGGCATCCCGACGGCAACCGTCTTCCGGGTCCGTGAGAGCGATGCCGCCTTCCTCGAGATCGGGGCGGCCCCGAGCGCCGACCTTGGTGTCGCCCGCGTGGTTCTCCTCCTGCCTGCATGGTCGCCGACGAGCACCGGTGAAACGCGATGATCCGTATCGTCCTGCTCTCGATCTTGACGCTCGTTGTGCAACGAATTCTGGGCATGCCGGGCCTGCCGGCGTGGCCCGCGGAGATCCTCCTGCCCGCGGTGTGGATCGTCGCGCCGCCGTTGCTCCACCACGAGCGGGGATGGCCCTACCATGCCCTTTTCCTCGGTCTGGGTTGGGATCTGTTGCTGGAACCGATTGTCGGCCCCGGCGGTATCGCCTGGACCGCGGCTTCCCTGAGTATGTACGCCCTGGCCGGGTTGGTGGCGGACCGATCGGCCAAGGCCTGGGTGGGCTTCGGGGCCGTGTGTGCAGCCGTCGTCATCGTCGTCCGCCACCTGGCACTCCTTCCCCTCGGACTGGCCGCGCCTCTGAGTCTTGAGCACGCGGTGCGCAGCATTCTGCTCACCGCCCTGTGGTGCGGATTCGTGGGAGTCGTCGTGAGCCTCGACCTGCCGGCGCGATGGAAACACTACAAGGCGCGGAGATTGCGCTGAGGCATGATGAAGCTCAGCGAGGACATCGACCCGCTCCGTCGCCGCGCCGCGCTGTTGTTCCTGATCGTCTTTGCCGGTCTGGGTATTCTTCATCTGCGGTTGGCCGATCTCCAGCTTGTTCATGGCACCCAGTGGCGGCGCCTGGCCGAAAACAACCGTCTGCGCCGGCTTCCTCTACCGGGCGCAAGAGGCTGGATCTATGACCGCCGCGGACGGGTACTGGCAGAGAACATACCCAACTGGGAGCTGCTCCTTTTTCCTGATGAGGCCCGGGACCTCGACGCCACCGGTGTCTTCCTGGGACAGCTCGGCGTGAGCGACGTTCAAACATTCCATCAACGCCTCGCGGAGCGGCGCATCGGCCGCATGGCGCCGCTGGTGGTCGGCGAAAATCTCAGCTGGGACCAGGTCGCTGCTGTTCGCTCCCACCAGAGCGACTTCCCGCAGCTTTCGGTGGTCAACCGCTTTCGACGTCACTATCCGTTCGGGGAGCTCACCGCCCACGTGGTGGGCCACCTGCGGCCGATCACAGAGGCAGAAGCGGAGGACAACCCGCGCCTCGAACCCGACACTTTGGTGGGGGCTAACGGAATCGAGGCCCACGAAAATGCCTTTCTCGCAGGCACACCCGGCAAGCGGTGGATGATGGTCTCGGCCGTCGGACGGCAACTTGGGGTGGTCCGGGAAACGAAACCGATGCCCGGCCACGATCTGGGTGTGACCCTCGACGTCGAGCTGCAACAGGCTGCGGTGCGTGCGCTTGGGGATTTCGCCGGAGGAGTGGTGGCTCTGGATCCCCGCTCCGGGGCGGTTCGCGCGTTTTACTCGGCACCCAGCTTCGACCCTGAGATCTTTGTCGGGCGTCTGAGCAGTGCGGACTGGCTGACCCTTCAGGAGGACCCCCTCCATCCACTCCAGAACAGGTGTTTGCAGGGCGTTTACCCACCCGGGTCCACCATCAAACCGTTTCTCGCCCTGGCGGGCCTGGCAGAGGGACTGATCACCCCGGAGACGACCGTGCGCTGCACCGGGTCGGTTGTGCTCTACGGTCATCGCTTCCGCTGTTGGCGGCGCGGCGGGCACGGGGTCGTAGATCTCGAGACCTCTCTCGAGGAGTCCTGTGATACCTACTACTACCTGCTCGGGCAGCGGCTTGGCATCGAGGGCATGGCCCGGTGGTGGGGCCGCTTCGGATTCGGAACGCGCACCGGAATCGGTCTGGCGTCCGAGGCCGCGGGTCTCATCGGCACACCGGAGTGGAGCCGCAGGGTTCGTGGCACGCCGTGGTACCCCGGTGAGTCGGTGTCGGTCTCCATCGGCCAGGGACCGGTTCTCACGACCGTGCTTCAGCTCGCTCGGGCCTTCGCCTTCCTCGCCAACGGCGGTCACCCGGTAACCCCGCACCTGGTGCCGCGGCCCGAGACCCCGAGGACGCAATCTTGGATCGATCCGGCGCACCTGGATTTGGTGACCAGCGGCCTCGAGCAGGTTGTTCACGGCGCCCGCGGAACCGCACGCCGACTCGGCTCGATGCCG
>DAOWFV010000206.1 GCA_030637805.1 Acidobacteriota bacterium
AGGGCGATGACGACCCACAGCCACCAGCCCGGCCAGATGAACCCGAGTGCGGCGAGAACGCCGAGGAGCGGCCAGGCGAGGCGCCGGTGCCAGCGACCGAAGAGGGCGTAGGCGATGTGGCCCCCGTCGAGCTGGGAAAAGGGGAGCATATTGAGGAGGGTGATCAGGATCCCGAACCATGCGGCGACGCCGGTCGGGTGGAGCCAGAGAGTAGCGTCGTCGCCGAGACCGGGCCTGATGGCGGTCTCGAGAATCCGGTAGATCAGAGGCTCGGCGAACTCGAGGTAGGTCCCTTCGGCGGGTGTTTCTCCGACCCTGGAGGCGGCAATGCCGTAGGCGAGAAATGGGACCAGCGCCACGAACCCGGCGATGGGGCCGGCGGCCCCGACATCAAGCAGTTGCTTCTTGTCGCGGATCGGGTCCTTGATGCGGATGACGGCGCCGAGGGTGCCGATGCCGAGAAAGGGCACCGGAAAGGGTATGAAGAATGGAGGGGTGGCCGTGAGGCCGTGGTGACGTGCGGCGAAATAGTGGCCAAACTCGTGGCAGGCGAGGATCGTCAGCAGCGGTACGGAGAACTGGAGCCCGACCGCGAGGAAATGGGGATCTGCCAGCAGGGCCGTGAACCCGAGGTGGGTGTTTTCCTCAGTTAGTCCGCCCCAGCTGAGAGCGCCGACCACCGTGGTGCTGACAAAAGTGAGGACGAAGAGCAGCCAGTGCAACCACCACCTCGGCTGGTACCGAGGCTGCTGCAAATAAAAGGCCCCGACGGGCAGCCCGTCGGGGCCGATGGTCTCTTTGGACCCGGGCGAGCTCACGCTCAACTCATATCGCGCAGCGCCTTGCCTGGCTTGAAACGGATGGTCTTGCCGGGAGGAATTTCTACCTCGAGGCCGGTCTTCGGGTTGCGGCCGATGCCGCGCTTGCGGTCCTTGACCTGGAACACCCCGAAGCCACGAAGCTCGATTCGCTCACCGCGCAGAAGGGCTGCTTTCATGCCTTCGAATAGCGCGTTGACCGCCTCGCTCGCCTTGGGCTTGGGAAGGCCGCTGGCCTGCATCACCCTCTCGACGAGATCCGACTTGATCATCCACTCCTCCTTCCCCAGACGCGGGAATTGAGACGATACCCGGAAGCTCAACCCCTGTCAAGGGTTAGCCCTCATTATCATAACCTAAGCTAATAAACCCTCCCGCGACTACCGCGGGAGGGGGGTTGAAAAATGTTCTAAAACGGAACGTCGTCGGCGTCGTCAGGGAATCCCTGAGCCACGGCGCCGTAATCCTCGCGGGGGGCGCCTTCACCGGCCCCTCCACGACCACCGAGCATCTCCATCTTCTCCGCAACAATCTCGGTGAACCATTTCTTCTGTCCGTCCTGCTCGTAGGTCCGGGTACGGATCTGGCCCTCGATATAGAGCAGCTTCCCTTTGGTGACGTACTGATCGCAGATCTCGGCCAGCTTGCCCCAGGCGACGATGTTGTGCCACTCGGTGCGGGGGTTCCCGTTCTCGTCCTTGGATCGCCTGTCGGTGGTCGCCAGCGAAAACTTTGCGAGGTTGGTCCCGCTCGGAAGCGCGCGAAATTCCACGTCACGGCCGACATTGCCGACCAGGATGACCTTGTTGATTCCCATGGGATTCTCCTTCCCGCGTGGACGGGATGAGCAGAGCTTAACACACCCTTGAATTCGGAATTAGGAATTAGGAATTAGGAATTACCGGCGCGCGGAGGCGACCAGAGTTCTTGGACCTGGTGCCCGCGTTTGGAGGCGCTTTCCGAGTGCCAAGGCGCGAATCGGAAAATCTGTCATCGCGCCCAAGCGCGGGCGCCAGTAACTCAAAACTCAAAACTCAAAACTGGACATCCTCCGACGGGAGCGAATGTGGTCGCCACACGATTGCCACGAAAGAACCACCGCCCTTCCATCTGATGGTGGTACCGTTTTGGGGTGAGTCAGGAGCAACGGATTCTGCACCACGCCTCGCGGATGGCGGTGGTGATCTTCTTCTGCAGGATCACCGGCTACCTTCGCGACAAGGCCCTGTTCTCTGTCATGGGCGCCGGCCATCTGTACGACATGTACCGCACCGCCAACCGCATTCCGAACGCCTTCCGCGGCCTGTTTGCCGAGGGGACGCTGCACGCGGCCTTCGTGCCCACCCTGGCCCAGCTGACCGGGAAGGACGGTGATCGGCGCGAGGCGGTGGAGCTCTTCCGAGGACTTCTGGCGGTGCTGCTCCTGGTCGTGGGGCTGGTGGTTGCGGCGGGGATCCTCCTCTCTCCGTGGCTCGTCCGCCTTTACGCAGAGGGTTTTGCGGGCACTCCCGGAAAGCTGGAGACGACGGTCCTGATGAACCGGATCATGTTCCCCTACCTTCTTCTCATCTCCATGGCCGCTCTCCTCCAGGCGGTTCTCAACAGCCACGAGCGATTCCTGCTCTCCGCCTCTACTCCAATGTTCTACAACCTCACCATTGCCGCCACCGCATGGTGGGTTCTGCCCGGCATGGCGAATCCGGAGGTTGTGCTTTCGCTTGCGGTACTCGTCGGCGGCATCCTGCAGTTCGCCGTCCAGGCCCCGGCCGTTCGCCGCCTCGGGTTCGAGATAAGTCCTCTGTGGAGAGGCATCTCCAGCGCGCGGGTGCGGGGAGTGTTGCTGCTGATGCTGCCGGGAATCCCGGTCCTCGGGATCAACCAGCTCAACCAGCTGATCTCCAATCGCTTTGCCTCCTTCATCGACTCGGGGGTGAGCTACACATACGGCGCCTACAGGGTCACCGAGCTGGTCTTCGGCGCGGTGGTGGTCCAGCTGACGACGGTGCTCCTGCCCATGCTGTCGCGGGAGCTGCGCGAGGCGCCGGACCGCGCCCCGCGCACGCTCCTCGGCACCGTGGCGCTGGTTAGCTTTGTCACCCTTCCCGCGGCCACCGTGATGGCCCTGCTCTCGCGTCCGCTCATCGGGCTGCTCTTCGGTGGTGGGCGCTTCGACACCGAAGACGTCGTGATCACCGGCGCCACCCTTGCGGCCTATGCCTTCTCCCTGGTGGGAACAGGGCAGGTCAAGGTGATGGCAAGCGCGTTCTTCGCGCAGAAGAACACCCGCACGCCCATGTGGGGAAGCCTGGTGGCCCTGATCGTATTCACGGGCGCCTGTGCCCTGCTGGTGGGTCCGTTCGGAACCGTGGGTCTGGGCTGGGCGAATACTGTCGCCATGGCCTGTTTCGGGTTCTTCCTCACCGCGCTCTATGCCCTGCGCTACGGCTTTCCCGGCGCCCACCCGGGACAGACCCTGGTGGCTGTTGGTCGCCAGGTGGCCGCGACCGCCGTTCTGGCGGTCGGCCTTTGGCAGGTGCGGCCCTGGCTGGGGGGAATCGACCACACCTCGCTGACCGCCGCCCTGAGAGTCGGGGCGGTGCTGCTGCCGGCCGGGGCCATCTATGTTGGTCTGGTGACGCTGCTCGGAGGTCGCGAGCTGCCAATGCTGCTGGCGACATTCAAGGGGAGGGCGGCCGAGTGAAGATGGTGATCCAACGGGTGTCGCGGGCCGAGGTCCGGGTGCAAAGCGAAACGGTGGGCCGCATTGGGCTCGGTCTGCTGGTGCTCGTCGGTCTCGAGCGGGGCGACGGAGAAGCGCAGCTCGAGCGCGCGGCCCAAAGGCTGGCCACGCTGCGGGTCTTCGAGGACGATGAGGGAAGGATGAACCGAGGGCTCGATGAGGTCGGGGGGGCGGTTCTCGCGGTGTCGCAGTTCACCCTCGCGGGCTCGATCCGTAAGGGCCGCAGGCCGAGCTTTGACCGTGCCATGGACGGAGACGCCGCGG
>DAOWFV010000238.1 GCA_030637805.1 Acidobacteriota bacterium
CCGCGAGATTAATCTGCCGACGGTAGCCGCCATTCTCACCCTGGTCGGCTACTCGGTGAACGACACCGTGGTGGTCTTCGACCGGGTGCGCGAGAATCTGCGTCTGCACCGGGGCGAGGACCTCGAGCAGCTCATGAATATGTCCATCAACCAGACCCTGTCGCGGACCATCATCACCTCGGGGACCACGTTGATGGTGGTGCTGAGCCTGTTCATCTTCGGTGGCGACGTCATCAACACCTTTGCCTTCGTGCTCCTGGTCGGAATCCTGATTGGTACCTATTCGTCGATCTTCGTCGCTGCACCGGTGGCGCTGGCGATGAACAAGCTGCTGGTTTCGCGGCGGGAACGCAGGCGGCTCAGGGGACGCCGATAGCGATTTCGAATTTCGAATTTCGAATTTCGAATTTTCCGGCGCGGGGGACAGTCGGGTGACGTGAGCCCGCTGCCCGCGATCGATGCGGCCCAATCGCGGGCTGGGCGCCTCGAACCGCCAGGTCGTTTCCTCGCGCCTATAACTCAAAACTCAAAACTCAAAACTAAGAACTGCGCGGCGCCGTCTTAACCTCTTAACCTTTAACCTTTTAACCTCCAGGTCTTCTCCAGCCGCGCCCTCCTGGGTTGACCCCGTAAGTACAATGGAATGATGGTTGCGAAGGCGGCGGCCGCAAAGATTCGCATCGAAGACATCCTCAGCCGGATGGAGCGATACCGACCGGATCTGGACGAGGATCTTCTGCGCCACGCGTACGTCTTTGGTGCTAACCGGCACCAGGGCCAGATCCGGCGTTCGGGCGAGCCCTATTTCACCCACCCTCTGACCGTTGCCTGGATCCTGGCCGAGATGGAGCTCGACGAGGAGACCATAGCCGCCGGTCTGCTCCATGACATTCTCGAGGACACCGAAACCACCGCCGAGGAGCTGGAGATCGAGTTCGGGCCAGAGGTGACCCGGCTGGTGGTGGCGCTGACCAAGATGGCCGACTACGAGAGCAGCTACTCGAGCCGCGAGGCGACCGAAGCCGAGAACTTCCGGCGTCTGCTCCTGGCCTCGATGGACGATGTGCGGGTGATCCTCATCAAGCTCGTCGATCGGCTGCACAACATGCGCACCCTCGAGCACCTGCGCCGTGATCGGCAGATCGCCATCGCCCGCGAAACCCTCGAGATCTTCGCCCCGATCGCCAATCGGTTGGGCATCGGCAGCATCAAGAAGGAGATGGAGGATCTCTGCTTCCTCTATCTCCACCCCAAGGAGGCTCAGCGCCTCGAGCGCGAGATCGAGGAGCGGGCCGAGGCAGCTGATCGCTGGTTCGCGGAAATTCGCGGCGTGCTCGAGGGGCTGCTGCAGGAGAATGGAATCGAGGGCACGGTCCACGGCCGGGTCAAGCACCTCTACTCCATCTACGAGAAGCTCAAGCGGCAGGGAGTGGATGTCGCCAACGTGTTCGATTTCCTCGCCTTTCGTATCATCGTCTCGTCTGTAGCCGACTGCTACGCCACTCTCGGCCTGATCCACCAGCAGTGGTCGCCGTTTCCGGGGCGGATCAAGGATCATCTCGCGATTCCCAAACCCAACGCCTATCAGTCGCTCCACACCACCGTGATGGGACCGGAGGGTCACCCTTTCGAGATCCAGATCCGGACCCAGGAAATGCACACGATCGCCGAGTTCGGAATTGCCGCGCATTGGAGCTACAAGGAAAAGGGCTCCCACGCCCCTGCGGAGGATTCGCGGGTCACCTGGTTGCGGGCGCTCCTCGACAACTCGGAGGGGTCCTCGCCGCGGGAGTTCCTCGACTCTCTCAAGATCGATCTCTACCCGGACGAGGTTTACAGCTTCACGCCCCGTGGCGACGTCTTCTCATTCCCGCGGGGTGCGACCATTCTCGACTTCGCCTATCGGGTTCACAGCCAGGTGGGTCAAACCTGCGTCGGTGGCCGGATCAACGGTCGGTGGGTTCCTCTGAAGAGCGAGATCAAGAACGGCGACATCATCGAGATCACCACCTCGCCACAGCAGCAACCGCATCACGATTGGCTCGGGATTGTGGCCACCAACCGCGCCCGGTCGAAAATCCGCGCCTGGCTCAAGCACGAGGAAAAGGGCCGAGCGGTCGAGGTCGGACGAAAGCTGCTGGATCGGGAGCTGCGGAAGATCGGGACCTCCCTGCGCCGCGTGAGTGGGAGCGAGGAGGTGCAGCGGGTGCTCACCGCCCACGGGCTTTCCAAGGAGGACGATCTGCTGGCGGCGATCGGGTTTGGCAAGCTTCCGGCTGGTGTTGTGACGGATCCGCTGCGTCGCGACGAGACCGAAGACGCCGCGTCCGAGGAGGTATCTTTTCCACGCACGGCGCCGGCGCCGATGGACGGGCATGCGCTCGAGGTTACGGGCGACGCCGATTTTCTGGTCTACCTTGCCAAGTGCTGCAAGCCGCTTCCGGGGGAGGAGATCGTGGGCTTTGTGACTCGGGGAAAGGGGGTGGCGGTCCACTCTCGCTCGTGTCCCAATGTCCGGAACCTGCTCTACCATCCCGAGCGTGAGATCGACGTGCGCTGGGCGCCGAGCTCGGCGACCTCCAAGGCCCCGACCTCGCAGGTGGACGTGGACATGTCCTTCGATGACCGCTCGGGGATGTTGGCGTCGATCTCGCAGGCCATCTCGTCGGAGGGCAGCGACATTCTCAGTTGCCGGCTGCGTACCGAGCCCAACGACACCGGAATGGCCGCGTTGACCATCGTGGTCCGGGACGCGGCGCAACTCACCCGCATCCTCGATCGTTTGCAGGCGTTGAATGGGGTGTTACGGGTGGAGCGGCGGGGGCAGGCACATGCCAGCCCGTGACCAGATGAGAGGGTCTCCGGCCGGGCCTCCAGCCCGTATATCTCACCGGGTTTCGTCGCGAGGGCGGCGAGGTGCCGTGCCCGGTGGAGTTGCCGACCCGAGGGGCGTGGAGGCGTACTCGACAGTACGTCGAGCACCCCAAGGTGAGAAAACACCGCTGGGTGCGGTGCATCGCCGGCCGCAGCCGGAAGGTGGTGAGATATGCGGGCTAGATTCGTGGGGCTTTGGTGATCTTGCCCGAGCGGATGCACCGCGTGCAAGCCTTGACGTACTGCGGCCTGCCATCCACCATCGCTCGCACGCGGTGGAGATTGGGCAGCCATCTCCGCTTGCTCACGTTGTGGGCGTGGGAGATCTTGCTGCCTGTAATAGGCCCCTTGCCGCAGATTTCACATCGCTGCGCCATCGTCCTCATCCTCCTCAAGGTCCCCACAAGGGGTTGAATTTAATAGCACAGGTGGCGTCTTTTTGCAAGTCCTCGGGATGGGAGGGGCCTCCGTTGCCGCCCCTTGTCGGGGCAGCCAGGGAGGCTTATTTGTGCAATGGGCATTGAATTTCAATACCGAATGGAGGAGATCTGCAGCGAAATTTCGAGCAGCTGTTTTGCGAATTGGATCCATTATTTGACTACTGGAGGTGGGACATGATGCGTGTTAGCCGGTCCCGGCACCGAAAAAAAAATCCACAGAACGGGAGACGGCATATGCCATGGCCACTCTCTCTTAATCATAATGTGATCCCTGTTCTTGACCAATGAGGCAGCCTTTGCTACGGTCGAAGTAGAGGGGTTTATGTTCCTGTCCAGAGACTATTCTGCGATCAAGGTGTAAGCCATGTTTGGTAAAGCAAAAAAACAAGTCGTTGGTTGCGATATCGGGTCGTCAGCAATCAAGATTGTCGAGTTGAAGCCTCTAAAAAGTGGCGAATTTCAACTCCTCCATTCTGCGATTGCGGACCTCTCTCCGGAAGCCATCGTTGACGGCGCAATTATGGACTCCTCACTGGTGGTAGAGGCGTTGTCCAGGCTGATTGCGGAAAACAACATCAAGAACCCCAATTTCGGTGGTTCTTTGTCGGGTCATTCGGTAATTATCAAAAAGATTCAACTCCCGGCGATGACCGATTCTGAACTCGCCGAGTCGATCCAATGGGAGGCGGAGCAGTACATCCCATTCGACATCAACGATGTCAATCTTGATTACGTGGTGTTGGAGGCCGCAGCCGGTGACACCATGGATGTGTTGTTGGTGGCGGTGAAAAAGGATCGTATTGCGGACTACACCTCGGTGGTCGTGCAGGCGGGCAAGGACCCGGTCTTGGTCGACGTGGATGTCTTCGCTCTGCAAAACGCCTTCGAGGCCAACTACAGCCAGGATTCCGAGACGATCGCGCTGGTGAACATCGGCGCCTCGGTGATGAACATCAACGTTCTCCATCACGGGACCTCGATATTCTGGCGGGACGTGGCATTCGGAGGCAACCAGTACACCGAGGCGATCCAACGCGAACTCAGCCTTCCTCGGGACGACGCCGAGCGGCTGAAACTTGGGGAGCGTGTCGGTGAGCACACCCTTCAGCAAGTCCCGGGTGTCTTGAACAGCGTCTCCGAAGACCTGGCGGCAGAGCTGCAAAAAACCATTGATTTCTTCGTCGCCACCTCATCGGTTGACCATCTCGATCGGGTGGTGCTCGCGGGCGGGAGCGCACAAGTCGTCAACCTTGACGAGGTTTTGAAGGAGCGCTTCCAGGTCAATGTCGAAGTCATGAACCCGTTCCGGAACATCCGCTACAGCGAGTCCGACTTCGATCCGGATTGGATCAACCGGCATGCCCCGGCGATGGCGGTAGCCGTGGGTCTCGCGGTGCGCAGGGTCGGAGAATGACGCGATGATCAAGATTAATCTGGTTGCTGAGGCGCCGGCAGCCGCGGTCACAAAACGCAAGCGGACCGAGTTTTCGCTGGGGGCGAAACAGGGGGACGTGATCCTCCTGATTGCGATCGCTCTGTCCTGTCTCGTCGTGGGCACGCGGTGGTATCTCCTGACGGACCATCGCAATGACCTCCAAGAGATCGAGCGCCAGCGGCGGGTGGAGCGCGACGAGCTCCTACCCTATATCGAGAGGGTGGAGTTGCTCGAGGCCCGTCGTGAGGCCCTTCGCCACAAGATCGAGGTCATCAACGAGCTCAAGCAGAACCAGATCGGACCGGTGCGCATCATGGATGAGGTTTCCCGTGCTCTGCCGGAGCTGGTGTGGCTCACAAAGCTGGGCCTCAAGGGGACTTCTCTCACCCTCACCGGCACCGCGATGGATGAGAACCCGGTGGCCAACTATTACTCGAACCTGGATGCCTCCCCATTTTTCGAGGAACCGATTCTGAAAAACCTCACTCGCTCGAAAGGCGACATCTTCAACTTCACGCTCAACTGTGTGTTCACCTACGCGCCGCCGGAAATCGAGACGGCGGAGAGCTCGCCACCGGCGAGCCCAGAGCGATGAGAACGGAGGGTCATCTCCATGGCGATTGATCTCAACACAAAGCCCTGGTACGTGGCACTCATCGTCGGCCTGGTCCTTGGTGTGGCCCTTTTCGTGGTCATGCAGATGTACGTGTTCAAGGACATCCAGGAGGGCATCGAGCGGCTCGAGACCTCCATCGACGCACTGGATCGTGAGATCGAGAAGGGGCGTGCTGCCAAGGCCGATCTGCCACGTCTCGAAGAGGACATCCGAAATTACGAGATCGAACTCGATCGCCTGAAGAGGATCCTGCCCACCCGGCGCGAGACCGACAGCCTTTTGAAGAGGCTGAAGCAGCTCAACGAACGTGGTCACTTTCGGCTGACCCGCTTCACACCGGGCGACTTCGAGGATCGGGATTTCTACCTCGAGTGGCCGATCAGGGTCGAGCTCGATGGCACCTACCACGAGCTTGGGCTCTTCTTCGACCGCCTGAGCAGGTTCCCGCGAATCATCAACGTTGACGATCTGGCTGTGACTCCCTACAAGACGCGGCGGGGAGAGAGGTACACCATTCACGCGGCGTTCACCCAGCGGACCTTTATTTATAAGGAAGAGCAGCCGGTGACGTCGGACGAGACGGCGGAGACGCAGTGATGAAACCTAAGTGGGTGCTGTCGTGTGTTCTCCTGATGTTGATCGCGGCTTTCGGAACGGTCGGCGCCCAGGAGGCGGATCCGGCTTCCGAGGAGGCGCCTGTTGCCGCCCTGGCGACCGACGACGTCGATGTCTCCGGGATCGAACAGATCCTGCGCGGCGAGCAAGAGGTGCTGCAGGGTACGATTTTCAGCTACGACCCTGCCGGCCGGCGGGATCCATTCCGTTCGCTGCTCGCTGGATTCGAAGAACCCGAGGAGGGTCCGGCGAAAGCCCGGCCGCCCGGGCTGGCCGGGATGCTGGTCGAGGAGCTGAAGGTCGGGGGAATCATCCAGGCGCCGAGTGGGATCATGGCCTTCGTTCTCGGGCGCGACAACGTGTCCTACATCATTCGGCCGGGGACCAAGCTGTACAACGGCGAGGTCAAGGAAATCTTGCCCACGAAAGTGATCTTCAGACAACAGGTGAATGATCCGAAACGAGTCAAGCCGTACGAGGATGTCGTGCGCGAGATCACGGATTAGCCGTTGAGGTGAGAGGAAAATGGGGGATGGCATGATGATGAAGAACGTCCGCATCCTGGTAGCGACGGCGACCTGCGTCGTGCTGGGGTCTGGCCTGCCGCTCCTTGCGGCGGGGGCCATCCCGGCGGTTCAGGGGCTGGGCGCGGAGGCGGGGCCCTCGGGCCCTATACTCCACCTTCGGACGACCGCGGAGTTGGAGACTGTTCACTATTCGCCGCAGCCTGGCGTGTGGGTGGTGGAGTTGCCCGAGACCGACTGGGATCAAGGCGCCGGGCTGCTCCTTGCCCCGGAACTCGGTATCGCGCGCGCGGAGCTGAACCATGTCGAGGAGTTCGGCAAGCGGGTTTCCCGCCTCACTGTATGGCTCGAGGAGCCTGCCCAGTTGAGGCTTTCTCAGGTCGCGGGAGGGCTGGATTTAGAGTTCTCGTCCTTCACAGGGAAGCATCCGGCCGCGGTGATCGCGGAAGAGGTCCCGGTGGCCGCTGAGAGCTCATATGCGTCACCCGAGGCCCCGCCGACGACCCACCCCCGGGCGGGTCCGGTCAGTCTCTTCGAGGTGGTACCGGTGCGTACCGGTGACGGCGTTGTTGTGGAGCTCAAGGCAAATGGGCCGCTGCAACCCCGAGCCTTTACCCTGCCCGAACCCAGACGGCTGGTGATCGATCTGGAAGGCGTGATTAACCACGTCGACCGCCACCTCGTGTCAGTGAACTCCCCCTTGGTGCAGCAGGTGAGGGTCGCGCAAAACCGCACCGTGCCAGAGCCGATGACCCGGGTCGTCGTCGACCTCCGCGGAGAGGCATCGTTCCGGGTTGACGAGACCCCAAACGGGGCGATGATCACCATCGGATCGACCGAGGCCCCGCTGCCCGTGACCACTGCTTCGGTCGCCGAGGTCGGGTCCGGGGCGGGGACCATCAGCATTGCCCGCTCGGAACCGAGAGTGGAGAACGAGCCGGAGCCGGCCCAGGAGGTCGTCTCGTCGCTCTTCGATTACCCCGATGAGCCGCAGCAGGGCGCCGCCGAGAGCACCGCCGAAGCCTCCACATCCCATGCGCCGCCGGTGGTCGAGGCGACGGTGCCGGAGCGAAGCCCATGGGTCGCAGATGAATCGCAGCTCATCGAGCAGGCGGTCGCCGCGCAGGTGCTGGAATCGCCCACCACCGCGGGCGAGGCGTACGCGACAACCGAGGTCGCGAGCCAGGAGCAGCAGTTCACAGGAGAGCTGATCACCCTGACCCTCAAGGATGCCGACATCAAGGACGTCCTCAAGACCTTCTCGGTACTCACCGACCTCAATTTCGTTCTCGACCCCGGGGTCAGCGGATCGGTGACGGTGGAGCTTCGGGACGTCCCTTGGGATCAGTGCCTCGATCTCATCCTCAGGATCAACGGGCTCGACTACGTGCTCGAAAACAACGTCCTTCGAGTAGCGCCGACCTCAAAGCTCGCCTCGGAGAAGGCGGCCAGGGCGGCCTTCGAGAAGGAAAGCGAGAGGGCCAGACCCCTGAAGACGGTGCTCAAGCCGCTGTCCTACGCCAAGGCGAGCTACATCTCTGGTCTGCTCACCAGTGACTCATACCTGCTCTCCGAACGTGGATCGGTGGTCGTGGACGAGCGGACCAATACGCTCATTCTCCGCGACACCGTGGACCGGGTCGAGGGCGTGCTGCGCCTCATCGACAGCCTCGACCTGCCGACCCCGCAGGTGGTGATCGAGGGACGCATCGTCGAGACCACGAAACAATTCTCGCGCGAACTCGGGGTCAGCTGGAGCTTCAGCGGCATCATGGATGCCGAGCACGGCAACGACACCGGACTCAAGTTCCCCAACTCCATTGGGATCGACGGCCTGGTCGATCTGCGCCAAGGCGCCAACGGTGTTCTGGGGATGACCTTCGGCGACATCCTCAATACCTTTAACCTCGACTTTCTGCTCAGCGCTGCTGAGACTGAAGGCCAGGCGCGCGTCGTGTCCACGCCGCGTGTCACCACCCAGAACCTGATGAAGGCCTCGATCCGTTCGGGTCTGCAGATCCCCGTCCAGACGGTGGCTAACAACACCGTCACCGTCCAGTACATCGACGCCACCCTGCGCCTCGAGGTGACGCCGCAGATCACGGCCGAGGGCACGGTCAATCTCGAAATCATGATCAAGAAGCAGCGGCCGGCTCCAGAGTTCGCGGTACAGGGTGGACGGAATGCACCGATCTTCACCCGCGACGCCGAGACCCAGCTCCTGGTTCGCGACGGTGGTACGACAGTTATCGGCGGCATTTACGAGATCACCGATTCCTCGGGTGAAGACCGGGTGCCGGGCCTGCACAAGATCCCAATCTTTGGTTGGCTCTTCAAGAACAGAGCCGTTCGGCGTGATCACGACGAGCTTCTGATCTTCATCACTCCGAGAATCGTGAAGTACTAGGTGGAGGATCGAATGAAAAATATCCTACAGCTCTGCTTTGTGCTCGCCCTCGGGCCATTGTTGGTGTCCTGCGGTGGCAGCAGCACCCTGGACAACACCGAGGCCTCCGTGTTCCTGACGGTGGAGATAGAGGGGTACAACCCCGACATCGACATCTGTGTCCAGTTGGGCGACGTGTTCATCGAGGATATGAAGATCGAATCGTCCACCAAGGACCCGAATGGAACGATCAGCGCCAACCAGGACGTCAACCTGAACCGCTGGGTGATTTCGCCCTACCGCACCGACGGCGGCAGCACGGCCTCGCCCGAGTGGATCTATGATCAGGCGGTCTTTGTCGCCGCAGGCGGCACCGCCTCGCTCTCGAACTACCGGGTCTATCCGTTGGAGTTCCTCAGCGAAATTCCGCTGTCCTATCTTCTGCCGGAAAACGGCGGTTTCGACCCCGAGACCGGCAACACCAACATACGCGAGAGTCTGCAGTTGCAGATCTTCGGCCGGACGGTCTCGGGCAAGAGCGTCGCCACCGAGCCGATCCCGATCGCGTTCAATTTCTTCTGTTTTGGCCAGTAGTTGTGGGGGTCTGAAGTCATGAAGAGGTTTGTACCTTTTATCGCTCTCCTGGCGCTGGTCGCCCTGGTCGGGTGCTCCGGAAACAGCCCCTCCGCCAAGCCGGTGCCGACCGTGGTTCCGACCGACTGGGCCATCATCTCGCTCGACGTCAGTGACAGCAGCCCATATGTTGGCACCGTCATCCTCGTTGAAGCGACGGTGACCCAAAACGGCTCGCCCGCCCCGGATGGGACCACCATTACCTTCGAAGCGAGCGGTGGCATCTTCCAGGGTGGCGGCACCGGGGCCTCGGTGGTGTCCTCTGGAGGGACCGCCTCGGTCGCCTTCACCGCCTCGGTCGCTGGGACCTATCAGATTCGCGCGCTGGTCGGCGGTACGAGCAGGGTGACCGTCGTGACCTACCGTGACCGGGCGGTCACCGACCAGCTCCAGCTCTTCGACATCAACCCCCGCCGCGGCTCCTACGCCGGCGGCGAAGAGGCGGTCATCGACGGCAAGGGAATCCTCGCCCCGGTGGAGGTCTTCTTCGACCTCCAGGGCGTAGCCTACCAGGCGATCGTGGCCAGCGTTTTCGAGAGCAATCCTCCCAGTGCGGACGGCTCGATAACGGTGATCACACCCGCCTTTACCGGCGCCGACAACTCCATCGAGCAGGCCGCCGACGTTCGCGTGACCGTTGGCGCCGGCACCGGCGGGCAGCAGACCGACACGCTGTCCCAGGCTTACGTTCTTCTGCCCTCCCTCGGACCGGCAATCTTCGGCCTCTCCCCGAGCTCCGGTCGCTCCTCGGGCGGCGAGGTGGTCAACGTGCTCGGCCAGGGCTTCGGCTCCGTGGCCTCGGAACTCGCGGTGAGCTTTGTCGACCCGGACGGGGTTTCCAAGCTGGCCTCGGTGCTCGCGGTCTCCCCCGACGGCACCCAGATTCAGGTGGAGACGCCGCGGTTCAGCACCGTGCCGCTGCCTGAGAATGTTCCCTACGACGTTAATGTGTCCACCGTCAGTGGTGGAACAAAACTCGATGACGCGTTCATCGTCCTCGCAGACGAGCCGCAGCCCGAGATCGCCGCGATCTCCCCCACCTCGGGCCCGCTCGACGGCGGCACCCTGGTGACCATCTTCGGCAAGGGCTTCCAGATTCCGATGCAGGTGAAGTTCGGCGTATTGACGGCTCTGGATGTCAACGTATTCAACGACACCACCCCGGCGGACAACGATCGCATCACCTGCGTCACACCCGACTACAACACGGTGGGCGACGTTCCTCCGGTGACCGTCGACGTCACGGTCACAAACATGACCTCCGGCAAGAACGCCACCCTCGCCGGCGCCTTCATCTACGGCGACCCGCTCTACATCACCGGCAACAGCCCCTCCCAGGGGCTGCTGGGTGACCTCGTCATCATCTACGGTTCGGGCTTCGAGGATCCACTCCAGGTCTTCTTCGCCGGCGAGCCGATGAACGTGGTCAACGTGTCCGGAACCGAGCTGTTGGTGCAGGTCCCGAACGACTGGCCGCCTTCCTGTGGCGTCATCGGTGGATCATTCACTGTGACCTTGCTGGAGACCGGCCAGACGGCTTCCGGCGGGAGCTTCACCCTACTTGGAAACACGCCGCTGGTTCTCTCCGTGAACCCGTTGATTCTGACGGAGGACTCCTTCGGGGACCTCGACCCGGACGCGATCACCTTAATCGGACAGTACTTCGCAGAAGAGGTGTTGGTGCAGCTGGGCATTTTCGTCGTGCCGAGCAGCGATGTCTCGGTGGTGAGCGAGGGCATTATCGAGGTGGAGAACCTGCCGGACGTTACCGGTCTCGGTATCGTCTTCGACACCACCTCCAGCGGATGTGGCGCGGGCGAGGTCCGGGACATACCGACCGCGGTGGATGTGATGGTCACCAACTTCCCGGGCAGCTGCTCGGACACCCTGGTGGCTGCGTTCATTGTGGAGCCCTTCGACCAGGCCTGTTACACGCCATAACAATTGGCCCGGACGCCCCGGCCACCGCGCCGGGGCGTCCGCTTCTTAGCCTATGGACTACCGCATCGAGCAACTCCGCTACCAACTCCGGGAGGATCCGTCCTCCCGGCTCTTCTTCCAGCTTGGCGAGCTCCTGCGCAAGGAGGGACGGCCGGGAGATGCGGTCAAGATCCTCCACAAGGGTCTCGAAAAATACCCGCGTTACGTCGCGGCCTGGGTCAGCTTAGGAAGAGCGCTACTGACGCTGGGTGACCACGACGAAGCGGAGAAGGCCCTCGAACGAGCCCTCGAGCTCGATCCGGAGAACGGAGTTGCGGCGCGCGTGGTCGGTGAGGCCGCGATCGCCCGTGGGGATTGGCTGCGGGCGGTGAAGGCCCTCAAGCTGGCGCGGGGCCTGTCGCCGCGGGACCGGGCCCTCAATGAGCGGATTCGCTATGTCGAGGCTCGTCTCGACGAGAGGGGCGAGCTGGTGACGCCCATCGTCCCCATTCGCGAAATCGTGGTTGCCGGACCGGAGCGAGAGGTCGTGAGCCTTTCGGTCGAGGACCCGTTCTCCGTCCGCTCTCCGGGGGACACCGGCGTCTGGCAGCTCGGAGGGGACGTCTTCCAGGCGGGCTGGGTCGAGGAGGAGGGTGATCTGGTTGCGGAGGAGGCCCCGGAGGCTACCCTGGCCGTTGACATGGGCGACGAGCCACTGTCCGAGGAGGAAGCCCCGTTTCTCGAGACGCCCGTTGACGTAGACGCCGAACCGCAGCCTGCTGAGGAGGCTCCGGAGGTTGCCTGGGCTGTTGACATGGCCGACGAGCCACCGCCCGAAGTGGAGGAGGTTCCCCAGGCGGTGGAAGAGACCCCGCCTGTGGATGAGGGCCTCGCCCAGCCCGAGGAGATCTGGACCGAGCAAGAGGGCCAAGAGATCGTATTGGAAGGCGATGCGCCGACACCATCGGAGACCTTTACCGAGTGGGAAGAGACGGTGATCGAGCCGTTGCCCGAGGAACCGGAGCAGCGCGTGTTGGAAGAGATCCCGCTGCCCACCATGACTCTGGCTCGGCTCGCCGTCGAACAGGGTGATCAGGAGCTCGCAGAGAAGACACTGCGCGGCCTGCTTGCCCGGGATCCCGAGCACGAGGAGGCGGCACAGCTTCTCGAGGATCTGACGGCCACGCCGGCCGAGGCTGTGGCGTCGGAGATTCCGGTCGACCGCACCGAGGCGACGGTCCGCGCGTTGCAGGGCTGGCTGAACGGGGTTAGACTGGCCTCGGAGAGGCTGGCACGGTGAACTTCGACGACTCAGTGAGGGACCTGTTGGAAAGCTGTCCGGGCGCCACCGGCGCTGCCGTGGTCGATCCCGACGGCATCCCGGTGGTGGTTAGCCCCAAGGATGGTTCCCTGGAAGCTCTCGGGGCGGAGCTGGCGACGGTTCTTCGCGATCTGGCGGAGGCGGCGCGCGAGTTCCATCACGGGAGCCTCGAGCAGTTTTCGATCTACGCCGAGGACGCGATCATCATCCTCACGACCATTGCCGCCGGATATTTCCTGGTGCTGGTTCTCAGTCGTGACGGGCTCGCCGGCAAGGGTCGCTTTCTCAGCCGGCTCACGGGCGCGCGCCTGTACTCCGAATTCATCTGAGGTGACACGAGGCAATGTACAAGTACGAAGAGATTTGTGAGCTGATCCAGCTGGTCGGCTCGACCGGGGTGGCGAGCGTCGAGATCGAGCACGCCGGCTCCCGTGTGCGCATCGAGGGCGCTCCTTCCCGGATTGTGGCGATGGAAGCGCCGGCGCCGGTTCTCGCGTCCGCTGCGGTCCTGGCCGAGACACCGGTATCGGCTGCGGGGAGCGGCGTTGAGACCGGCGCTGTATCGGGCGAGGAGGAGGAGCTGCACTACGTCACCTCCCCGATCGTCGGCACCTTCTACCGTGCGCCGAATCCCGATGCAGACCCGTACATCAAGGTCGGCGAATTTGTCGAGCAGGGCAAGACGCTGTGCATCGTCGAGGCCATGAAGCTCATGAACGAGATCGAATGTGACGTCAGCGGGACGATCGTCAAGGTCCTGCCGGAGAACTCACAGCCGGTGGAATACGGCGAGCACCTCTTCGCCGTCCGCCTCGGCTGAGATTCCTCTAATGTTCTCGAAAATCCTGATCGCAAATCGCGGCGAGATCGCGGTGCGGGTCATCGCTGCTTGCCGCGAGCTGGGCATTGCCACCGTGGCGGTGAATTCGGAGGCGGACCGCGACTGTCTGCACGTCGAGCTCGCCGACGAGTCTGTCTGTATCGGACCGCCCGACTCGGCGAGCTCCTATCTCAACGTAACCTCGGTGATGTCGGCCGCGCAGATCACTGGCGCGGAGGCGATTCATCCGGGCTACGGATTTCTGGCGGAAAATGCCCATTTTGCCGAGATCGTCAGTGAGTGCGGCCTCGCGTTCATCGGTCCCTCCCCCGACGCCATCCGCCAGATGGGCAACAAGTCGGAGGCTCGACGGACGGTAGCCGCGGCAGGGGTTCCGATCCTGCCGGGGTCGGACGGCCCGCTGCACAGCAGCGCGGAAGCGCTGGAGCTTGCTCAGGCCATCGGTTTCCCGGTGATTCTCAAGGCCTCCGCGGGGGGTGGAGGGCGTGGTCTCCGGCTGGCCTGGGATATAGAGGAGCTTCGGCGGGCCTATGACACCGCCTGGAACGAGGCCGAGAAGGCGTTCGGGGATCCCACCCTCTACCTCGAGAAATACCTTCAGAGGCCCCGTCACATCGAGTTTCAGGTGCTTGCAGACGCAAAGGGGAGAGTGATCCACCTCGGCGAGCGTGAGTGCTCGATCCAGCGCCGTCACCAGAAGATCATCGAGGAGGCCCCATCCACTGCCCTCGAGCCCGAGCTGCGCGCCGAAATGGGCCGCGCAGCGGTAGCCACCACCCGCGCCGCCCGTTACCAGAATGCGGGCACGGTCGAGTTTCTCCTCGCGGACGACGGCAGCTTCTTCTTCATGGAGATGAACACCCGGATCCAGGTGGAGCACCCTGTGACCGAGCTGGTGACCGGGGTCGATCTGGTCAAGGAACAGCTGCGGATCGCCGCCGGTGAGCCGATTTCGGTAGCCCCACGCAAACAGGTCCGCCCTTCCGGCCACTCCATCGAGTTCCGGATCAACGCCGAAGACCCCGATACCTTCGCTCCTTCGCCGGGACGGATCACCCATCTCGTGCTGCCCGGAGGGCCTGGAGTCAGGGTCGACACGCACATCTACGACGGCTACACCGTGCCTCCGTATTACGACAGCCTCATCGCCAAGATTCTGGTGCATGGGAGCGACCGCGCAGAGGCGATTGTCCGTGGCCGCCGCGCCCTCGAGATGACGCGGGTGGATGGCATCAAAACCTCGATTCCCCTGCACCTCAAGATCCTCGACGACGAGGACTTCGCCGCGGGCCGCATCGACACCCACTTCATGGAGCGATTCCTCGGCTGAGGTGAGCCGCTTGCCTCTACCGGGGCCCTCAAGGTCTGGCGATTTCGCGCCCGAGCGAGGATTGCCGAACCACGAAGACACAAAGACACTGAGGAAACCACAGATAACACAGATCGACGCAGATCCACACAGATAGGAAAGAACGCAGAGGCGCAGAGCCGCAGAGGGGGCTCGGAAGGTCGACCTGCGCCGACGGAGCAACCGGTGGTCCGGACGGCTGCTCCGGAAGCAAGCTTCCGTCGAAGCCATCCGCCCCACCGGCCGACGCGCCGATGGCGCGCAGGCTCCGTCTCCTGAAACGAGACCCGTGACAGTTGTTTTTTCTCTTTAAACAAGAACGCGAACTGTCGACATCGATCCGCTCGATATTCGAGGCCGGGCAGCCGCGCCGCAGGTGCGGCGGGGAGCGAGGAAGGGGGACGCGATGAACGCTTGCGTTCGGAGCGGCCCCTTCCGCGCTACCAGCAAGCGGTCGTCAGACCGCGAAGCGCCCGGCCGGTTCGCATCCGGACCGTTCTCTGCGTCTCTGCGTCTCTGCGTTATCTTCTCTTCGTGTATCTGTGTCCATCTGTGTGATCTGTGGGGTTCTTCGTGTCTTCGTGGTTCAGAACCCGAAACAACGGCGCCCTTCTGGATCCGGGAGCTGGCACGGCCCGGTGTTAACATAGAGTTGATGTCCAACATCTACCTGGTGGGATTCATGGGCGCGGGGAAAACGTCGGTGGGAGCGGCTCTTGCAGCTCATCTCGGCTATGGCTTTCTCGATCTCGATGAGCGTTTGAGCGAGCGTTTTGGGGCGCCAATCCGCGAGATTTTCGACGACAGCGGTGAGGAGATCTTCCGGGTCGCCGAGACCGAAGAGCTCAGCCGTTCGACCGACCTCGAGCGGGTTGTTGTGGCGACCGGCGGCGGCACCTTCTGTAGCGAAGCCAACCGCGAGATCATCTTCGGCGCCGGTGGGGTCTCCGTCTTCCTCGATGCACCGTGGGAGGAGTTGTGCCGCCGGCTTCCCGGAGAGAATTTGGATCGGCCGATGTTCGGCGATGAGGAAATGGCTCGACTGCTCCTGAGCCGGCGCATGCCACATTACCGCCAGGCGACGCTGACGGTGGCGGTAAAGGCCGACGACACGCCGCTCCAGACGGCTGCTCGCGTGGTGGAGGCCCTCCGGGAGGCGCCGTGCGCTACCTGATCCTCAGTGACATCCACGCGAACTGGGAAGCCCTGCAGGCGGTCCGCGCGCACGTCCGGCGCAAGCGATACGATCAAGTCGTCTTTCTCGGAGATGCTGTGGGGTACGGTGCGTCGCCGAACCAGGTGTTGAGCTGGTTGCGCGAGCTGGGTCCGCCGCCGGTGATGGTGCGCGGGAATCACGACCGGGTCTGCGCGGGGTTGGACAGCGCCGAGTACTTCAACCGCTACGCGCGCGACGCCTCCGCCTGGACCCTCGAGCACCTCGATGAGCGCAACCTGGAGTACCTCCGGGCTCTCCCGGAGGGCCCGCTGGGGCTAACCGACGAGGTGGCCGTCTGCCACGGCTCGAGCGTAGACGAGGACACTTATATTTTCTCGGCCTATGATGCCCAGTTGGCCTTCGACGGGTTGCCCCACTCGATCATATTCTTCGGCCACACTCACATCCCTTCGATGTTCATGCTCCGCGAGAACAACGGGCGGCACACGCTGAAGGTGCGTCTCCTGACCGGGCGCCGCCTGGTTCTCGATCTCGAACCGGAGAGCCGATATCTGATCAATCCGGGCTCGGTGGGACAGCCGCGGGACCGCGATCCGCGTGCCGCCTACGCCATCTTCGACGCCGATCAGCGCCGGCTCTACCTCTACCGCGTGAGCTATCGAGCGTCGGCGGCGCGTCGGCGCATCCTCGCTGCAGGGCTGCCACCAGTGCTCGGCGACCGATTACTTTACGGAGCCTGAGGAATGAATGGAAATCGTGTACTTCTGGTAGGCCTGCTCTCGGTCGCTGCGGTGGTGGCGGCGCAATCGCCGCGCGGGATTGAATCGCGGCAGGCCTACCTCTCCCGCGAGCTGGACCGCTGGGCGGTGTCCAATTCGATGTGGGTGGCGATGCTCGAGGACCCCTACCCAGCGGCGCGGGCGCAGGCCTTGCAGGTGATCGCGTCGAATGTCGACCCGGCGCGGATTCCCCTGGCCAACCTCTACATCGGTGACAGCGACCCGCGGGTCCGCGAGCAAGTGATGCTGGCGGCGGGTAGGCTCGGGCCGGCGGGGCTGAACCTGGCCCTCCAGGGCCTCAGGGACCGAACGCCCGTGGTGCGGCAAGCTGCCGCCTGGGCGGCGTGCCACGGTGGCTCGGGGGCCTTCGAAGCATTGACGAAGCTCCTGCTCACCGAACGCAGCCGCCCGGTGCTCGAATCTTTGCTCGCGAACCTGTGGCGTCTCGGGGACGCTCCGTGGGAGGCGCACGTGGCGCGGTACGCGGGGCACACCGACGTTTTCCTGCGACGCGCGGCGGCCTACTCCCTGTCGCGCACCGGTGCGGCCTCCGCCCGTGCGGCCCAGCGTCGCCTCGCGTCAGACGTGGAGCCGGTGATCCGAGCGACGGCTCTGCGTGGCCTCGAGCGTGGAACGCTAACGGAGCAGGACCTCGAGCCGGTGCTTGTCGCTCTCGAAGATTCCGACTGGAGAGTTCGCGCGGCGGCGTGCCGGGTTCTCGCGGCACACGATGCCCTGCGGGTACCGGCCGATAGAGCGCGCGCCGTCGTCTCAGGATTCTCGTCCCCATATCCGCAGCTCGCAGCATCGGCGATTGCGGCCGCAGGGCGCCATCCCGGAGTGGGCGCCACCGCCGACCTCCTGGCACTCGTGGATGGAGACGAGCCCTGGCTGGCAGCCGAAGCTTTGGCGGCAGTGGCCCGGCGGGATTCCGTCGCTGCCGTCGAGGTGGCGCGTCGGTGGCTGGGAGATCCGAAGCAGTGGAAGCGGCGCGGGGCTGCACGAGCCGCCTTCAGGTTGGGCGGGGAGATCGAGGCCCTGGCCGCCGCCGATCCCGACCCGGCGGTGCGCCTGGCCTGGCTCGAGGCCCTGGGTCCCGAAGAAGCGCGGCCGAGGAAGCAGAAGCTGCTCGGGATCGTGGAGAGGGATCCGGACGTGGCGGTTCGCGCCCAGGCGCTGTCGCTGCTGCGCGCGGTTGACGGCGCTCCGGAGGTGGACCGGCTGCTGGAGCTTTACGAAGGATGGGCGGACGACGAGATGCCCGACGCGCGGGCTGAGGCCGTCATCGCGGCGGTGGCGGCCACCGACGCGGGTCCCCGGCGGGTGGAGATCCTCGAGCTCGGCCTGTCCGATCCAAACCCGGCGGGGGCGGCGATGGTCTCAAACGGCGCCCGCGGGCTCGGTGTCGAGGTGGCGCTGCCGGCGCGCGAGGCCCGCCACGGCGGCCAGTGGTACCGGGATCTCAGCGAGTGGACCAAAGAGCCGCGTTGGCTCGACGTGGTCACCGACCGCGGCGCCTTCCGCATCCGCCTCGACCTCCATTCAGCGCCCATCACATCGCGCGAGATCTGGGACCTGGCGGAGCGCGGGTTCTACAACGGGCTCGACTTCCACCGGGTGGTTCCTAACTTCGTCGTCCAGGGCGGTGATCCACGTGGCGACGGTTGGGGCGGGCCGGATTTCGCCCTGCCGGATGAGCCCTCGCTGGTTCCCTTTGATTCGTGGCGGGTAGGCATCGCCACCTCGGGCCCCAACACGGGTGGCTGCCAGCTCTTCGTGACGCTGATGCCCGCGGACCACCTCACCGGGCACTACACGAACTTCGGAGAGGTGGTAGCCGGCCGCGAGGTGATGACCCGGATCCGGGTCGGAGACCACATCCTCAGGATACGAACCGTCACCGGCTCGGAGCCTCCGCCGCTGGCTCCGGTCAACTCGCCGAAGGCCGGTGAGCAACGCGCCCCGGGAGGGGAGGAGCCGGGCGCCTTTGATACAATGGTGCTGTGATCCAAACACAAGAAAACACAGATCCTTCGGCCCCGGAAACCCGCAAACCGATCCCCGAGCTCTCGGTGGTGATGCCCGCCCGCGACGAAGAGGAGGCCCTGCCCCAGACCCTCGCCGAGGCGGTGGAAATTCTGGAGTCCCTGTGTGAGCTCTGGGAGCTCCTGGTGGTTGACGATGGGTCCACCGACGGCACCGCGGTGATCCTCGAGGAATGGTCGGAGAGGGAGCCGAGGGTCAGGGTGCTGACTCAGCACGGTCACCTGGGATACTCCGCGGCCCTGCGTCGCGGATTCGATGCGGCTCGCTATCTGGTGGTGCTTGCCACCGACGCCGATGGGCAGTATGACCTCCGCGAGGCGGAAGGTTTTTTCGGTTGGCTGAAGGGCGTAGACATGGTGGCGGGTTACCGTCTCCAGCGCCACGAGTCATGGGTGCGGCGGTTCGAATCTCGAATCTACAACGCGCTGCTCGGCCCGGCTCTCGGGGTCCAGGTACAGGACGTCAACTGCTCCTTCAAGATGTTCCGCAGCTCCTTTCTGCAGATGATGGATCTTTCCAGCGAAGGGTTTCTCATCGACGCGGAGCTCTTCGCCAGGGCCCGGCCCGCCGGCCTGCGCTGGATTGAGATCGGCGTTGACCAACGACCCCGGGCGGGGGGGGCCTCGAAGATCCGCCTGGGATCGGGCTGGGCGGCGGTGCGGGACCTCTGGAGGTTGCGGAAAGACCTCTGACGGGCAACGCTAACGCATTAAGTTTCTTCCTCGCAGCGTGGGCAGGTTACGAGGATCCGGGTAGCGCGGCCGTCTTCGACCGCCTCGACCTTTAGCTCGAGATCGTCCCAGGTCACGGACGAGCCGGGGGTCGCCTCACCGTCGAGCAGAAGTGAGACCAGGCCCCCTACCGAGTCGATGTCCTCGGGTTGCTCGATCGCGCGGTGGAGGATCGATTCAAGCCGGCGCACCGACAGGAATCCGGCCACCCGCCACCCGTCTCCTGCAGCCACGACCTCGCGCTCCCGTCCGTGATCGAACTCGTCCTTGATCTCACCGACGACCAGCTCCAGCACGTCCTCGAGGGTGACCACTCCGGAGAATCCTCCGAACTCGTCGAGAACGAGGGCGAGGTGCTGCCCGGACCGCCGGAAATCCTGCAGGAGGTCAGGGAGGGGGCGGCTTTCGGGAATGAAGAAGGCGGGAACCACAAGCTCCCTCCAGGGCTGATCTGGACGAAGACGAAGGAGGTGTTTGGCGTGAAGGACGCCGACGATGTCGTCGGGAGAGCCGGCGACGACCGGGAACCGGCTGTGACCTGTCTCGATGGTGTGCCGGCGCACGGTGGGCAGGTCCCACGAGCTGTCGATGGTGGAGACCATGGGGCGCGGCGCCATCACCTCGCGCGCCACTGCGCGGGAGTAGCGCAGCACGGACTCGATCATCAGCCGCGCCTCGTGCGGCAGGTGGGCGTGGCGGTGAGCGAGTCGGAGCATGAAGACGAGGTCCTCCTCGGTCACCGGAAGCTCGGGCCCCTCGCCGCGGGAAAAGAGGCGGGCGAGGAGGCCGAGGACCTTGTTGATCGGGGTGAGCACGAGATCGAGAACGTAGAGGACAGGTGCCACCTGTGTCGCGATCCACTCGGCGTGGCGTTGGGCGAGGGTCTTTGGGGTGATCTCTCCGACTACCAGGATTCCCAGGGTCATCAGGCCGACCACCAAGGCGAGGCTGGCTTGCTGCGAGAGGCGGTAGGCGATGCTGGTGGCGAGCGCCGACGCGAGGACGTTGACCAGGTTGTTGCCGACCAGGATGGTGATCAGGAAGTCCTGGGGCGCAGCGGCCCAGCGGTCGAGGCCGGCGCGGGTGAGACGGCCGCTCTTTTCACGCATAGCCTCGAGGCGGGTCACCGGCAGCGAGGTGAGGGCTGTCTCGGAGGCGGAGAAGAACCCGGAGCCCAGCAGACAGAGGATGACCACTGCGATTTCAGTACCCAATGTGCTCGCTCCTGGAATTCTCCACTGACCGAATCCTAGCCCGGATCGAGCGCTGAATCCACCGCAACCTCCGCATTTGGGAAGGGAGAAGGGGAGAAAAGGAGAAGAGCACATGAGGTGAAGAGGTCAGGGCTCAGTTTTGAGTTTTGAGTCCTTAGTTTTGAGTTTTTAGTTTGGGGGTGCGGTGCGCAGCTGACGTCAACGCTGTCTTCTGTCATCGAGCTCGCCGAGAAGATACCAGGCACTTCGATTCGCGAAAGCGCTTTCGAGGAAAGCTGTGCTCTTCTACGAATCGGGAGCCAGGCACCTCCGGTGAGCGCCCCCAAGCGCGGGCAGTCTGCTCATGCCTCACGACCGTTCCGCGCGCCGCTAACTCAAAACTCAAAACTCAAAACTAAGAACTACCCGTGACCTTCCCCTCCTCTCCTCTGCCGCAAACGGTGATATCCTCACCGATATCAACAGGACAGGAGCGGCCGGAGCCGCCGCCCGGATGGAGGTCATCATGAGCGAAGGAACACAGGCCCCACAGGCCCCGGCGAGGAAGGGCCTCCCGACAATCGCCTGGATCGGGATCGGCTGCGGGGCGTTGATTGTGGTCATGTTGTTGGTTTTCACGGTCGGCGGGTTCTTGATGGCGCGCAAGGTCAAACAGGTGGCCGGGGATCTCGATTTCGAGGAGAATCCGGCCCTCGCGACGGCACGGATGATCGTTCGCCTCAACCCCGAGCTCGAGGAGGTGGCCACCGACAAGGAAAAAGGCACCATCACAGTTCGCAACACCAAGACCGGCGAGGAGATTACGGTCAACTTCGACGAAATCAAGGAGGGGCGTCTGAGCTTTTCGACCGGCGATCGTGAGGTGACCATCGACGCCAGCGATGTCGGGGAGAGCGAGTCGATCAATATCAGCGACGACAAAGACACCTTCGTCATCAGCACCGGGGATGCGGGGGGGCAGGAGATCCCAGCATGGGTGCCGGTCTACCCGGGGACAGAGCCCACGAGTCGCCACAGCATGCACGCCGATGAAACCTTGAGCGGCGGCTTCCAGATCGAGACCACGGAGCGGGTGGATCAACTCGTGGAGTTCTACCGCTCCCACCTCGAGGGCGAGGGCTTCGAGGTCAGCGTCAACACCTTCTCCGGGGACGAGGGCCAGGGCGGGATGGTCAATGCCCGTGACGATGGCGCGGGGCGCAGCGTGGTGGTGATCGTGAGCTCGGAGGACGGATCCACCAAGGCGGTCATTTCCTACAACCAGGGCTCCTAGCCCGTTTATCTCACTTCATTCGTGATTTGCTGCCGCGAGAGGGTTTTCGACCGGACCCCCAGCCTTACCTCTTTTCCTCGATGTGCGCGACCAGGCTGGCGGCGAGCTCGGTGAAGGCCTGACCGGCGGGTGAATCCGGCCGGTCCAGCACGACCGGTCGGCCGGCATCGCCGCCGGCGACGATTGCGGGATCGAGGGGGATGCTGCCGAGGAACGGTATCCCCAGCTCATCCGCGGTGCGCTGCCCGCCGCCGGATCCGAAGACATGGTCGACGTGTCCGCACTCGGGACACGTATAAAAGGCCATGTTCTCGACAATTCCGAGCACCGGGACCTCGAGCTTGCGGAACATGTGGAGGCTCTTCCGGGCGTCGATCAGGGCCACGTCCTGGGGGGTGGTGACGATGACCGCGCCGGCCATCGGCACGTTCTGGCAGAGGGTCAGGGCCACGTCACCGGTCCCCGGGGGCAGGTCGACGATCATATAGTCGAGCTCCCCCCAGAGCACGTCGCCGACGAACTGTTCGAGCGCTTTCTGCAGGAGCGGACCCCGCCAGATGACGGGCTGGTCCGGGTCGACTAGGAAGCCGAAGGACATCACCTTGACGTCACCCGAAACCTCCACCGGGTGGATCTTGCCCTCGGCGTCGCCAACCGGCTCGGCGGCGGCGCCCATCATGATCTGCTGTGAGGGGCCGTAGATATCGGCGTCGAGGAGGCCGACCTTCTTGCCGAGGGCGGCCGCGGCGAGGGCGAGATTGGCCGAAACGGTGGATTTACCCACTCCCCCCTTGCCGGACGCGACCGCGATCACGTGCCGCACATCGGGAATCTTGTCCGCCCAGGTTGGAGGCGGCTCGGGGGTGGCGGGACCGGTCTGCATGGTGGCGAGGAGTGGTTGCACCCGCACCTCGACGGCAAGCACGCCGTCCATCTTGGCGAGGGCGCTCTCCACCGTCGCCCGCACCTCCTCGGCAACCGAGGGCTGTGCCGCCTGCACGGCGAGGAGAAGGCGCACCGTACCGCCCTCGACATCGAGCTGACGCACGGCTCCGGCCTCGACCAGGTTCGCCGAGGTGCCCGGCGCGGCGATCGCATGAAGTTTCTCGAGGACCTGCTGTTGGGTGGGTGCCATCTTTGATCTCCCTGGGTGTGAGCCCGCGTTGTGGACAACGTGGCTCCAGAGTTTACCGCGCTTCCCGAGAGGATGCCAGACACGTTGATTCGCAGATGCGCGATGGAGCGCAGGTTGCGCGCTTCGGCGAATCGGGAGCCAGGCATGTCCGGACGAGCGCGCCCTTGCCCGAACAAAAAACTAAAAACTCAAAACTCAAAACTGAACTCCCACCCTTTCTCCCCTTCTCCCCCACCCGCCCTCGAAGGGGCTACAATCCACTGTCGGGGAAGGAGGCGCGATGCCCGAGGCACACAACGGCGATGTGACCCTTTTCTTCGAGGACGAGGGGGACGGACGACCCGTGCTCCTGATCCACGGCCACACTCAGGATCATCGGATCTGGGAGGCGGTGGTGCCCGAACTCCTGACCGCTGGTCTGAGGGTTCTAAGGCCCGATCTTCGAGGGCACGGACGCAGCACCCGTCCGGAAGCCGGCTACCACTTCACGCACCATGCGTCCGACATGGTGGCGATCCTGGACATGGCCGGCGTCCCGTCCGCCACGCTGATCGGATACTCCATCGGTGGTGGGATCGCGCTCGAGATGGCCTTGAGCCAACCCGCCCGCGTCGACGGCCTCGTGCTGGTGTCACCTGTGATGCCGGATCGACCGTTCGAGCCGGCATTCATGGAGAATCTCAAGGAAGTGGCGAGGGTGGCTCGGACCGAGGGCATCGCAGCTGCGATGGCGGGGCCGTGGGCGGAGAATCCGCTCTTCGCGTACTCCTTCACCAAGCCAGGTATTCGAGAGACGGCGAACACGATCACTCGCGATTTCCCCGGGGCGGAGTACTTGGCGAGCTCGCGCGACCGGGTCGAGCGTCCCTGGACCGTGCCCGATCGCCTGGCCGAGATTGATGTGTCCACCATGGTGGTTGCGGGAGCGCACGAAACGCCTGGATTCCGCGCCTGGGCCGAAGAGGCGGCCGCGGGCATTCCGGATGCCCGAATCGAGGTCCTGGACGGCTGCGGCCACCTACTCCCACTCGAAGAGCCCGAGTTGATCGCCCGCCACATCGTCGAGTCGGCCAGTCGGTGATCCCGCCGCCGGCGAACCTGGGCACACGCCCACTCGATGGCAGATACTGGATGCTGGATTCAGGTCTCAGGCTTCAGGTCTCAGGTCTCACAGGCTTCAGGTTCCAGGTTTCAGGTCTCACAGACTTCAGGTTCCAGGGTTCATTGAAAAACTCACGGAAGTCGAAGAAAAGGCTTGACATTGCAGGAACCCAACCGACAATCTTGGTGCGACCTGCGACCTGCGGCC
>DAOWFV010000257.1 GCA_030637805.1 Acidobacteriota bacterium
CTTGAGGGTGGCGATGCTCTCCCATCTCGCGTCGGAGACCGCACCTACCGGCGCCGAGCACAGCCTCGCCCTGCTCGCCCGCGGGCTCACCGGCCGCGGGCACGAGGTGTCGGTCGTGATGCCCGGCCCGTGGGCCCTGAGCGGTGAGCTGGAGGCCGCCGGGGTGGAGGTGGTGTCGATCCCCGTGCGCTGTTGCTGGCTGGTGCAGTATGGGCCGCAGCCGGTCCTGCATCAGATTGTCCGGGCTGCACGCTTCGCGGCTCCCGATCCCGGACTTGGGAAGCTGCAGGGTTGGTTGAGAGACTCGAAGGTGGACGTGGCGCACGTGAACTGCCTGCCCCACCTGCGCGGCGCTACGGCGGCCCGCTCGGCCGGCCTCCCGGTCGTCTGGCACCTGCGCGAGATCCTGCCTCCGGGTCCGCGCCGCAGATGGTTCGCCCGCCGGCTGGCGCGTGATGCGACGCGCGTCGTGGCGGTCAGCGAGGCGGTGGCGGATTGGCTGCGCGAGGAGGGGCTCGGCGACCGCGTCGAGGTGGTTTACAACGGGGTCGGAACCCCTCCCGTGCTCGTCGACCGCAAGCAGGCGAGGATTGCTCTCGGGCTGCCCGAGGATGGGGTTGTGATCGGTCTCTTTAGTCAGCTGGTGGAGCACAAGGGGGCGCTCGATTTCATCAAGGCCGCGCATGCCGTGGCCGCCCGGGAGTCCGCGATACGATTCATGATCGCCGGTGACGGCCCGGGAGATTTCGTGAACCGGCTGCAGCGAGAGATCAGCCGGGGGGCGGCCGCTGGGCGGATCCATCTCGTACCACCGCAGGAAACGATCTGGAACTTGCTTGCCGCCGTCGACGCAGTCGCGCTCACCACCCTGTGGCCCGATCCATTACCGCGGGTTGTCATGGAGGCCATGGCCGCAGGTCTCCCGGTGGTCGCCTACGGGGATGGCGGGGTGCCGGAGATGGTCCTCGACGGTGAGACTGGGCTGGTTCTCGATCCTGGAGATCGGAGATCTCTGGCCGAGGCCATGGTTCAGTTGGCCCGGAACCCGGACCTCCGCGCGGACTTGGGCGAGGCTGGCAGACTTCGCGCCGAGGGTCTCTTCGGTGTTGATCGCCACCTGGAGCGTATGGAGGCAGTACTTTCTGAGGCGGTCTCAACCGGAGGGCCCTGCGACTAGCCGAGCACGCAGGGTCTCGGGCCGGGGGTGCTCGGCGAGCAGGCGTGCGGCAAGCCCTCGGAGGGCGGGATCATTCGGGGCATCCTCGAGGGCATCCAGGAGCCGATCGGCCGCCTCGTCCCACTGCCCGAGCTGCGTCAACGCGGTCACCACGATCATCGATCCGTCGCTGGTGGCGCCGTGGCGCTCTTCCGCGATCGCTAGGTGCTCCAGGGCCTCGCCGGGCCGACCGGTATAGAGCAGGGCGGCGGCGAGGTTGTGGCGCGGGCGGTAGAGCTCCGGGCCGCGCTCGGTTGCCTGGCGGTAGCAGCGGAGGGCGGAGGGAAGATCGTCGCGCTCGAGATACACGTTGCCGAGCCACTCGTAGCCGTCGGGGCCGTCAGGAAAGATCTCGATCGCAGATCTGGCCAGGTTCTCCTGGCTGGAGTAGACCCACAGGGCCTGGCGCAGTCCGACCTGCTCGATGACGAGGACGGCGGCGATCAGCAACGGGATCGCGAGCCGGAGCTGCGGCCGGTTCCGATTGATCCACTGCTGGAGACCACATCCCACCTCGGCGAGGGCGAGCGTGGTAAAGGCCAGGGGCAGGTAAAGGTAGCGGCCGAACCCACCCCAGCCGGGGATTGTGGACACCAGGGCGATCGGCGCCAGCATGAGGCCGGTGACGAGCACGGCCTGGAGGAGCAGCGGGGTTGTGCGGCGCAGGGCCACGGCGATGCAGAGAAAGAGTGCGCAGAGGGTCGCTGCGGCGAGGCTCAGCCCCCAGCCCACCGCGTCGTACTCCCAGGAGAGATGCCGGATGCCGATAGGCAACATGCTGAACATCGCCCGCAACCCGTCGATGACCAGCACCGGATAGTTGCGCAGGGCCTGGAGACGCTGCTCACCGTCGGCGCCGCCGGCCTGCAGCCCACCCAAGGCGAGCGCCCGCATGACGAGAAAGACCCCGGCCGCGAGCCAGGACGGCGCCAGGTAGCACGCACGCACCCCACGCGCGGCAGCCAGAAAGAGGCTTACGGCGGGCAGCGCCAGAAGCACGGTTTCCTTCGACAGCAGCCCGGCGAGCAAGACCGCGCCAGCCGCCACCGCAGCCGACCACCCCCGTGTGCCGCTCGGCCCCTCCCGACAGCCTCGGTCGAGCAGCAGGGCCGCCGCGAGGAGACCCGCCGTCGCCAACGGCTCGGAGATCGCGGAGGACCACAGATAGGCCTCGGCGGTCACCGGATGGCAGGCGAAGAAGAGCACTGCCAGGGCCGCCGCGATGTGGGAGCCGAGCCAACGCAGGGCCAGCGCCCAGAGGAGCCCGCAGACCAGGAGGTGCGCCGCCAGCACCGCGAGGTGGAACCAGAATGGATCGGGACCGTTGACGGTATGGATCGCCGTCAATGAGACCATGAATAGCGGCCGGTAGAGGTCGACCCCCGGCGCCCCGCGGCCCTCGCCGCCGGCCGACTGAACCACGTTGTGGGTGAAGTAGAAGGGGATCAACGACGGGTCGCCGATGGTCGGCGACTCGACAATCTGACTGAAGTCGTCCCAGATGAAGCCGGCGCGCAGGCTCGGCATGAGGAGCACGAAGATCAGAGCCAGCAGCAGCGCGATCTGCAGCCATTCGCTGCCGGTCACCGTGGTCAC
>DAOWFV010000134.1 GCA_030637805.1 Acidobacteriota bacterium
CTTCGGGGGATCCCTCGACTCGGTCGTCAGACTCCCTCGCTCGGGATGACAGGAATTTTGAAAGCGGCTGAGTCATAAGTTTGGAGGCACACCCACCTTTCTCCAGGATCGGCACGTCCTCGAGCGTTTGTGAAAATACGCACGACCATTGAGCCTTCTGCTACACTGCGCGAATGAGTTGGGAACTGCACCGTGTCGTCATTGTCGGCGCCGGAATGATGGGGCGCTCGCTCGCTACGCGGATAGCTCAGGAGGGCATCAACGTCTATCTCAAGGAGGTCTCGACCGAGACCGTCCAGGCCTGCAAGCTGGAGCTCGAGCAGTCTCTCGACCACGAGATCGCCCGATTCGGTCTGACCAACTCCGAAAAGAAGGCCATCCTCTCGCGGATCTCCTGGGTGACCCAATTCGACTGCGCTACCGACTGCGATCTGGCCGTCGAAGCCGTCCAGGAGGACTTCGGCCTCAAGCGCCGGACCCTGCGCGAGCTGGACCGCCGGATGCCCGCGGAACACCCGATCGTGATCAACACCTCGACCCTGTCCATCACCGAGCTGGCTGCCCAGAACACGTGCCCGGAACGCATCGTGGGCATGCACTTCCTGTACCCGGTGACGACAACCCGGGTCGTCGAGGTGGTGCGCGGCCAGCTCACATCGGACGAGATCTACGAAAAGGCGATCGAGTTCGCCCGCCTGCTCGGCAAGGTCCCCATCAAGGTCTTCGAGATGCCCGGCTTCGTCACCACCCGCGTGGTCCTGCCCCTGATCAACGAGGCCATTCACGTGGTTATGGAGGGGGTTGCCGACGCCGCCGAGGTCGATCTCGCTCTCAAGCTGGGTTTCGACTTCCGCTCGGGTCCGCTCGAGTGGGCGGACCGCACCGGCCTCGACCGCGTGCTGAACTGGATGCAGCACATCTACCACGAGAACGGAGAGCCCCGTTTCCGACCGTGTCCGCTGCTCAAGCGGCTGGTCCGCGCCGGCCTGCTCGGCGCGAAGACGGGTCGCGGCTTCTTCGAGTACGACGCCAACCGCCGGCGGACGGACCGCCTCCCCGACGACAAACCGGGGCTCGCCTGATCGGCCGCCCCCCTCGGAGGAGCTCGTGAAAATCCTCGTTCTCAACAGCGGATCCTCATCGGTCAAGTTCCAGGTCGTCGAGACCGACCTCGAGCGCATGAACGCCCACCAGGACCTGACCCTCGCGGTCGGCCTGGTGGAGAAGATCGGGCTTTCCGACTCGCGCCTGGTGCTCGAGATCGTGGATCGAAAGCCGTATCAGGACTACCGGGAGATCCTCGAGCACCGCACCGCCATCGAGTGGGTGCTGCGCATCCTCGCTGACCCAGAGCACGGGATCCTCGAGTCGGTCGAGGAAATCGGCGCGGTCGGTCACCGCATGGTGCACGGCGGCGAGGAGTTCGCCTCCTCGGTGCTCATCGACCCCGAAGTGGTGCAGAAGATCGAGGCCTGCTCGGTCCTCGCCCCCCTCCACAACCCTCCCAACCTCCGCGGTTACTACGCCGCCCACGCGGCCCTCCCCGAGGTTCCCCACGTGGCGGTCTTCGACACCGCGTTCCACCAGACCATGCCGGCCCACGCCTTTCTCTACGGCATCCCCTTCCAGCTTTATCGCAAGCACCACCTCCGCAAGTACGGCTTTCACGGCACCTCTCACCGATTCGTCGCCTTCCGGGGATGCCAGATCCTGGGATGGGAGCGCGAGGAGAAGAAGCTGATCACCATCCACCTCGGTAACGGTTGCTCGCTGGCCGCGATCGACCACGGCCGCAGCATCGACACGTCGATGGGATTCACGCCGTTGGAGGGCCTCATCATGGGCACCCGGTCGGGGGACATGGATCCGGCGATCATTCCCTGGTTGATGGCCATGGAGGAGCTGACCCTCCACCAGGTCAACACCATGATGAACAAGCATTCCGGTCTGTACGGGGTTTCGGGGGTCTCCTCGGACATGCGCGAGCTGCTCGAGGCCCGCGCCGCCGGCAACGCCCGGGCCGATGTGGCCTTCCGCATGTTCTGCTACCGGATCAAGAAGTACCTCGCCGCCTACGCTGCGGCGATGGGCGGAGTCGACGCGGTCTTCTTCACCGGCGGCATCGGAGAAAACTCCCCCGACGTCCGCGAAGCCGCGCTGACCGGTCTGGAGTTCATGGGCATCGTCCTGCACAGGGACCGCAACGCAGCCCTCATCGGCGGTGAGGGAGAGATCTCGACCGACGAGTCAGGTGTGCGGGCAATGGTGGTTCCAACCAATGAGGAGCGGACCATCGCACGCGACGTGGTGCGGGTGCTCAACGGCATCATGCCGACCTTCGAGCCGCCGGAAACAATAACGTAATTTTGAATTCTTAATTCTTAATTCTCAATTATTTACGTTCTGCAAATATCTTGACGCCCGGTTCTATTCGGCGGTGTCCGATCTTCGGCCAGTCGCAGCGCTTCGCTCGAAATTCAAAATTGAGAATTGAGAATTGAGAATTCCGAGTTACTCGTCCTCAGCGTGCTCCGCTTCCAGCTCGCGAGCTGCTCTTGCTTCGTCGACGAACCGGCTCACCCGATAGCTGTAGTTGAAGGCCGACAGGATGACCAGGATGAAGGAGATGTAGAAACACGACGTGGGGACCAGCGTCGGGATCTCGATGACGTTCGCCAGCAGCACGATCGAGACCGTCACGACCTGGGCGAAGGTCGTGGCCCTGCCCAGCACCGAAGGCGGAAACTCTCGCAGCCCCTCCACCAGGTAGAGCACACCCGCGACCAGCATGATCACGAAGTCCCGGAAAAGCGCGAGGATCGTCAGCCAGAGTGGTATCACCACCTCCTGGCCCTGGGGGATCGTGAGCACGATCAAGGCCACGGTGATCAGCATCTTGTCGGCGATGGGGTCGAGGTAGGCGCCGATCAACGATTGCATGTCCATGCGCCGGGCCAGGTAGCCGTCGAGAGCGTCTGAAAAACCGGCGAGGATGAAGATCCACAGGGCGAACTGGAAGTTCTTGTTGCTTACCGCGAGCACGAAGAACGGGACCATGCCCATACGCAGCAGGGTGATGAAGTTGGGCACGGTCAGCGGACGCAGCTTCTCCTCGACCTTGGAGCGGATCTTCTCCCGAACCTCCCCTTTTATTTTAGCCCGCAAATCTCACCACCTTCCTGCTGCGGCCGACGATGCACCGCACCCAGCTTCGTTTTCTCGCCTCGGGGTGCTCGACGTACTTTCGAGTACGCCTCCGCGCCCCTCGGGTCGAAAACACCACTGGGTACGGCACCTCGCCGCCCTCGCGACGGAACCTGGTGAGATATGCGGGCTGGCCTTCACCTCGCCTCCTCACGATTGAGGCGCCACAGCAGCCGCAGCCCCTGCAGCGTGAGATCCGGTTCGACGTGTTGGATCAGGTCCGAGTGGGGGGCGAAGGCCCCGGCGAGGCCGCCCGTCGCGACCACCGTCGCCTCACCCAGCTCGTCGAGGATACGCCGAGTGACCCCCTCGATCAGCCCGAGGTAACCGTAGAAGAGGCCCGACTGAATGCTGTCCACCGTGCCCTTGCCGATGACCCGAGGCGGCGGCGCCATGGCCACCTGCGGCAGCTTGGCGGTCTTCGAGGACAGGGCGTCGGCGGTGACCCCCGGTCCAGGCGCGATCGCACCTCCCAGGTACTCGCCGGCCGCGGACACGACCTCCCAGGTCACTGCCGTACCGAAGTCCACCACCACGCAGGGGCCACCGTGCTCGGCGTAGGCCGCCACCGCGTCACAGAGCCGGTCGGCGCCGAGCTCCTGGGGCGCGTCCACTCGAAGGGGCATCCCCGTCCGGATTCCCGGCTCGACGAAGAACGGCGCCCGGTCGAGGTACCGCTGCACGCCGTCTCTGAGCCGCGGGTCCATTGGAGGCACAACCGAGGCGACCGCGACCGCGGCCAGATCCGCCGGCTCGACCCCCTCCCAATGCAGCAGCTGGCTGAGCCACAAGCCCACCTCGTCGGCGGTGCGCTCGGCGTGGGTCGTCAGCCGCCATCGGGTGCGCAGCTCGTCGCCCGCAAAGAGCCCGACCACGGTGTTGGTGTTGCCAACGTCCAGGGCTAGCAGTAGTTCGTCCATCCTCGCCTCCAACCGAGAGCAGCACGGTACATTTCCCCGAGCGGGCTGTCTACTGTTGCGCGTTGACCGGAGGCGTACAGTCCGGGAGTTTTGAGTTTTTAGTTTTGAGTTTTGAGTTAAGAACAGGGCGCGCTGCAATCGGAAGCGCCTTTCTGGACACCGGGCTCGGGCACGGGCTCGGGCTCGGCAAGGGGCACACGCCCGAACCATCCGGGCTCTGGATCGTAGTATCATCTGCGCGCGTTGCCGGTCGCGATCTCAGAATCGTGCCGCAACGCCGTATCTGATGAAGTCACGACCCGAGACGAAAACAACGATGGAAGGAGTGAACAGATGAGCCTTCGGCGACGATCGATCACCGCCGGGCTGGTGATGATGGTGCTGCTGTGCGGCCTCACCGTCATAGCCCAGGAAGCCAAGGTGCCGGTCCGGGAAACGACCCTGGAAAACGGGATGAAGCTGTTGATGGTGGAGCGGCACGAGAGCCCTACCGTGGCGGCGGGATGGGTGGCCCACGTTGGATCCGTCAACGAGGAAGTCGGAGTCACCGGCATCGCCCACCTCTTCGAGCACATGATGTTCAAGGGCAGCCGGACCATCGCCACTACCGATTACCCGGCGGAGGCGGAGATCATGGCCCGCCTCGACGCCATCCGCACCGAGATGGATGTCGAGTACGCCGCCATGCGCGAGGCCAAGCGCCGCGGTGAGATCACCGGCAGCATCTACCTGCCGGAGAATCAGACCCCGGGGTTGGCCGAGCTTCGCGAGAAGATGAAAAAGCTCCAGGAGGAGCAGAAGGAGCTCACGGTCAACAACGAGTTCGAGCAGGTCTACACCGAGGCCGGCGCATCGGGGATGAACGCGGGTACGATGGAGGACGGCACTTTCTATTTCGTCACCGTTCCCGCGAACAAGCTCGAGCTGTGGTTCTGGATGGAGTCGGAGCGGCTGCTCAACCCCGTCTTCCGCGAGTTCTACACCGAGCGCGACGTGGTGCGCGAGGAGCGGCGCATGCGGGTCGAGTCGGACCCGACCCAGAAGTACTGGGAGCAGTTCGATTTCATGTTCTGGGGCTCGCTCCCCTACCACCACCCGGTCGTCGGCTGGCCCTCCGACGTCGAGTCGATCAGCCGGCCCGCGGCCGACAGGTTTTTTGCCACCTACTACGCGCCCAACAACATCACCGCGGTGCTGGTCGGCGACTTCGACCCGGATGAGGCCCTGGCACTGGCGAAGAAGTACTTCGGACGCATTCCTCGCGGCACCACCGAGCCACCGGATGTTGTCACTGAGGAGATCGCGCAGCTTCAGGAGCGCAGGATGCGGGCCGAGGCCGACACCAACCCGTCGGTACACATCCGCTGGCACGCTGTGCCCTTCATTCACAAGGACGCCTACGCCCTTGACGTGTTGGACTTGGTGCTCAACGGTCGCACCGGCAGGCTCTACAAGTCGCTCGTCGAGGCGGAGAGGCTGGCCACCGGTGAGCCGTACTCTACTTTCAGTCCCCAGAAGTACGGCGGCTCCCTGGAGGTCGGGGCCGAGCTCGCCGACGGCATCAGTCACCAAGAGGTGGAGGATTCCTTGCTGGCCGAGATCGAGTTATTGAAGACCGAGCCGGTGTCCGAGCGCGAGCTGCAGAAGGTGAAGAACCAGAGCCTGGCGGACTCCTTCCGCCGCCTGCAGTCCAACTTCTTCCTGCTCTTCCAGCTGCTAATGTACGACGCCTTCGGCGACTGGCAGTACCTCAACGTCTCCCCAGCGCTGATCGAGGCGGTGACCCCGGAAGACGTCCAGCGTGTCGCCCAGACCTATCTCACCGACGCCGGCAGAAACGTCCTCTGGTTTTCCCGGAAGGGAGGAACCGCGGAGGATCCCGAGCTCGCGGCCCTCTCGGGCCAGGCCAAGGCCATGGCCAAACAGGGGCTGGCGCAAATCAACCAGATCGACGACCCCGCCGAGCTCGAGCAGGGCCTGCAGCAAATGAAGGCCATGAAGGGCGAGGCGCCGCCCGAGTTTCAGCCGGCGATCGACCTCATGATCACGAGGGCCACCGAACGCCTCGAGATGCTCCAGGCGGCGGCCGGAGAGGAGGAGTGACATGCGTCGAGCGATAAACACTGCCGTTTGCCTGCTGCTGCTGGTCGCCGCGGCGGCCGCGTCCGCCGGAGAGATTCCGAGCCGGCCGGAGCAGCTGAAATACCCCGACCTCGTTTTCGATGTCCCCGATGCCGACGCCCTCCGCTTCGAGCTGGCCGACGGCACCCCGGTCTACGCCAAGCGGGACAGCCAGTTCCCACTCGTCAACATCACCGTGTACTTCCGCGGCGGACGCTACCTCGCGCCCGCGGGCAAGGAGGGTCTTGCCGCCATTGCGGGAGAGGTCTGGAGGACCGGCGGCGCCGGCGAGCGAACCGCCCAGCAGCTCGACGAGGAGCTGGACTTCCTGGCCGCGGCTCTCGGCACCAACATCAGCGAGGTCAGCGGCTCGGCGAGTCTCAACGTCCTCTCCAAGGACCTCGACGAGGCCATGGCGTTGTTCATGGACGTCCTTACCAAGCCCCGCTTCCAGGAGGACCGGTTCGCCAAGGCCAAGGATGACCTCATCCAAAACATGAAGCAGCGCAACGACGACACCGCGGGCATCGAGGGCCGCGAGTGGAACCGCCTCATCTACGGCGACGACTACTGGATGAACCGCCTCGCCACCAAGGCCTCGGTGGACGACCTCACCGCAGCCGACGCCAAGGAGTTCGTCACCTCCCTGGTGCGCTCGGGCAACATCGTGGTGGCGGTCGCCGGCGACTTCGAGCCGGCGGCCATGAAGGCCATGCTCGAGGAGACCATCGGCAGCCTCGAGCCCCTGGCCCAAGAGCTGCCGCCGATCCCGCAGCCGGCTCACACCCCCGAGCCGGGCGTCTACGTCGTCAACAAGCCGGACGTCAACCAGGGACGGGTGAGCATCGGCCAGCTCGGTTACCGAGAGGGCTACCCGGACGAGTTCCCGCTCATGGTGGGGAGGGACATCCTGGGCGGCTACGGGTTCACCGCACGCATGATGAAGACGATCCGCACCGACGAGGGACTGGCCTACAGCGCCTTCGCCGCCCTCGACTTCCCGGTCACCATGCCCGGCACCTTCCGCGCCTTCTACCAGTCGAAGTCCTCCACCTGCGCCTACGCGGCGGAGATCTTCTTCGATCTCCTCGGCGCCGTGCGCGGGGACGGGGTCACCGACGAGGAGCTGAAGACCTCGAAGGCCTCGTTCATCGAGACCTTCCCACGAGCCTTCGCGTCAGCGAATCAGATCGTCGGGAGGTTTGCCATCGACGAGATCCTCGGCCGGCCCCACGCCTACTGGACCAGTTACCGCGACAAGGTCGCGGCGGTCACCGCCGCCGACACCAAGGCGGCGATGAGCAAAGGCCTCGACCCTGATAAAATGATCATTCTCGTGGTCGGAAACATCGAGGAGATCATGCAGGGCCACCCGGAGCACGAGGCGAAGCTCACCGACTTCGGTCCGATCCCTGAGATGCCGCCCCACGCTCCCACATCACGTGAACCGTGCGCCGAGTAACGTACAACCTCAAACCAAAAACGCCCGGGCTGAGCCCGGGCGTTTTTTTAGTTTTGAGTTTTGAGTTTTTAGTTTTGAGTTATTGGCGCCCAGGCGCGGGCACCACGCCCAAATATCCCCGATCGCCACACCGCGCCGGTAATTCCGAATTCCGAATTCCGAATTCCTGCAATTCGCGATGAGCGAATTGCTAAGAGTAGGTCCAAGGGGTGTCCTGTATCGTCAGCAGCTCACCGTCGGTGAAGCGCTCCGAATGCACCACCTCCGCGAGGGCGATGTCGTGGTCGCCGCCCTCGATCCAACGAACGAGCTTGCACCCGAGGTAGGCGACAGCGTCGAGCACCACCGGGGCGCCGGTCTTCGGGCACTCCTTCCACCGCACCTGGAACAGGCGGTCCTCGGGGTTTGCGAAGCCGACCCGAGCGAGGTCGAGCTGCCCCTTGGGAAGGAAATTCACCGTAAACGCCTGGGCTTCCTGGATCAGCTCGCTGCCCTCGTGGGTGCGCCGCACAGCGGTGGCGATCAGGCAGGGCTCGAATGAGGCCTGCGTGAGCCACGAAGCTGTGTAGAGGAATGTCCCCGAATCCGCCCGTACCCCGATGAGGTAGAGACCGTGAGGGATCAGGCTGAGAATCTCCCTCGGTTCCGACATGCACCCTCCCCTGTTCTCGATCCCATCCATGATACCTCGTCAGCCAGACCCTCTCACCAGGTCCGGTGAAGGGGACGGCCACATCCGCTTCCGTAGGTAGGTTACGCCCAAGCGCGGGCAGCCGTTCGCAATTACGCTGGCCGACCTCCCCGCGCCGATAACTCAAAACTCCACAGCGAGCGGGTGCCCGCTCGCCGGCGATCGTAGCGAGGACGGCGAGGCGCAAGGGTCCGTCGGGTTACGGGCGCCCTGCGGGCGCCGTGACCCACCGCCAGAAGCGGGTGGCCGCTCGCCGGCGATCCCCGGCTGCGGCCACATCCGCTTCGGGCGGTGGGTTGCCACCTTCCCAAGAACCGGGCACAATAGCGCAGCTCGCTTGCGCGAGCCGGTGAAGGAGGAGACATGAACGTCCACGAGTATCAGGGGAAGGAGATCCTGGCGCAGCACGGCGTGCCGGTGCCGCGCGGCATCGTCATTACCGACGCCGGGGAAGCACGGGCCGCCGCCGAAAAGCTCGGCGGGAAGGTCGTGGTCAAGGCGCAGATCCACGCCGGCGGACGCGGCAAGGGCGGCGGGGTCAAGCTGGCCGCCGACCCGGACGAGGCTGTGGAGCTCGCGCAGCAGATCCTGGGTATGACGCTGGTCACGAAGCAGACGGGACCCGCGGGTCGGCTGGTGCGCAGGGTGCTGATCGAGGAGGCTCTCCCGATCGACCGCGAGCTCTACCTGGGCATCGTCCTCGACCGCGAGCAGGGCTTTCCAGCGATGATGGCCTCGCGTTTCGGCGGCATGGAGATCGAGGAGGTCGCGGCGGAGAACCCCGCCGCGATTCTGAAGGCTCACTTCGACCCCGATGTGGGTCTCCACCCCTACCTCGCCCGGCAGCTGGCCTTCGGCCTCGGCCTCGAGGGTGATGCCTTCAAGGCCGGCATCAAGTTCATGTACGCCTTGGCGCGCGCCTACGCCGACTCCGACGCCTCGCTGCTCGAGATCAACCCGTTGATCACCACTACCGACGGGCGGGTGATCGCCCTCGACGCCAAGATCGGCTTCGACGACAGCGCGCTTTATCGCCACCCGGACATCGTCGAGATGCGCGACCTGGACGAGGAGGAAGCGCTCGAGGTCGAGGCCTCCAAGTTCGACCTCAACTACATCAAGCTCGATGGCAACATAGGCTGCATGGTCAACGGCGCCGGCCTGGCGATGTCCACCATGGACATCATCAACTATTACGGGGGCGAGCCCGCCAACTTCCTCGATGTGGGCGGTGACGCCTCGCAGGAGCGCGTTGCGGCGGCCTTCCGCATTCTGCTTTCCGACCCCAACGTGAAGGGGGTCCTGATCAACATCTTCGGCGGCATCGTGCGCTGCGACATGGTGGCGCAGGGGGTAATCGCCGCGGCCAAGGAGGTCCGGCTGAGCGTACCCCTGGTGGTTCGCCTGGAAGGAACCAACGTCGAGGAGGGCCGCAGGCTTCTCAACGAGTCGGGACTCGACCTGTTGGTGGGAGACGGCATGGCGGACGGTGCAGAGAAGGTGGTTGCGGCCGTCGGCGGCATGAGGGGGCAGGCATGAGCATCTGGGCATACAAGAACACCAAGATCGTGGTCCAGGGCCTGACCGGAAAAGAAGGCCGATTCCACGCCGAGAAGTGCCGCGAGTACGGCGCCAGGATCGTCGCCGGCGTGACCCCCGGCAAGGCCGGCCAGGAGGTGGACGGCGTCCCGGTCTTCAACACCGTTGCCGACGCCGCCGAGGCAACCGGGGCCAACGCGTCGATGATCTTCGTGCCGCCGCCGTTCGCGGCAGACGCCATCCTCGAGGCGGCCGACGCCGGTCTCGAGCTGGTGGTGTGCATCACCGAGGGCATCCCGGTGCGTGACATGATCCGCGTGCAGCGCATCCTCCAGGGTCTGCCGACCCGTCTCATCGGCCCCAACTGCCCGGGCATCATCTCCCCGGGCCTGACAAAGATCGGCATCATGCCCGCCCACATCCATCTGCAGGGCGGCATCGGCGTGGTCTCGCGCTCCGGCACCCTCACCTACGAGGCGGTGGGCCAGCTCACCACCCTCGGGCTGGGCCAGTCGACCTGCGTCGGAATCGGCGGCGACAACCTGCCGGGCACCAACTTTATCGACTGCCTGGAGGCCTTCGAGGAGGATCCCGACACCGAGGGCATCGTCATGATCGGCGAGATCGGCGGATCCGCCGAGGAGGAAGCGGCCGAGTTCGTCACGCAGTTCGTTTCCAAGCCGGTGGTGGCCTTCATCGCCGGCCAAACCGCGCCTCCCGGACGCCGCATGGGTCACGCGGGCGCCATCATCTCGGGTGGCAAGGGCACCGCCGCGGACAAGATCGCCGCCCTCAAGGAGGCGGGCATCGCGGTGGCGCCGACCCCCGCCGAGATCGGCACGACCATGAAGCGCGTGCTCGAGGCGCAGTCCCTGGAGTAATTAGTTCGCAGCGAAGAAGGAGGAGTCTTTCCCTGCGATGGCCCGGCGGCAACGCCGGGCCATTTTTTTGATCGGGAGCGCGAGGGGCAAAGATGTTATGGGTTAAGGGGTTAAGAGTTCTTGGTTTTGAGTTGTGACCTCTTCACCTCCTCACCCCTTGACTCTCAGGCAGTCCACTCCAGGCGAATGATTCGGTCGGCGCCAAGGAACCACAGCTCGGTGTACGGCTCGTGGTCGAGGGCGAGTGCTTTGCTGAGCGCGCGGGCATAGGTCCGCACCTGCGGCTCGTAGACCCGCCGCCGCTCCTCGAGCTCGGCATCACTCTCCACCCGGTCCGTCTTGTAGTCGGTAATCACCAGCCGGCCGTCGTCGGGATCGCGGTAGACGAGATCGACAATCCCCGAAACGACCGAGTTCGGCGCCTCGTCCGACGCTTCAGCCCACAGGAGGACGGGGAGCTCGCGGGCCACCACCTGCGGCGCCAGCGCCGCCAGTCGCTCGAGGCAGGCGCCGGAGGCCAGCAGGTCGAGCAGCTCGCCGGCCCGCTGGGCGGCGGCGGCCGCCTCGGTTTCGCCGAGCCCACGGGTGACATCGGCAATGATGGCGTCCCGCCGCGCAGCGACCTGGGCCGGAAGGTCGAGCTCCAGATCGAGGGTCTCGAGCAGAGCGTGCACCGCGCTGCCCACGATCATGGCGGCATCACGGACCCCGGTCATTACAGCCTCCGCCGGCTCAGCCTCTTCCGCGGCAGCGAGCTCGAACCAGCGATGTGCCTCCTCTGAGGCCGCCCGAACAAGAGGAAAGGCCATCCGTTCGGCAGCCGCCGCACGCGCTCGGGCCAGCTCCTCGACCGCCTGCATCCGCGCCGCACTCCAGCCCTCAGCCACCCGGGTCTCGCTTCCCTGGTCAGGACTCTTCTCCCGCCTTCCGAAGACCGGGAACACCCACTGGACGGCTGTCTCCTCGCCGTCGACGCGCTCTGCTCCCCGCTCCACCTGCTCGGCGATCGCCTCCGGATCGGCGCGGCGGGCGAGCAGGTCCGCAAAGACGCCGGCGGACTCCGGATCGACCTCCTGACCGGGCTCGCCCCATCCACCCGAGATCACCAGGCGCTGCTTTGCACGGGTCGCGGCCACGTAGAGCAGCCGCACCAGCTCGGCGCGGCTCTTCCTCGCCTGCAGACGCCTGCCCGCCGCCAGGCCCGGGGTGGCCCAACCGAAGAGGCTGTACTCGAGCTTGTCCTCGAAGCGGCGGGCTTCAGCCTCCCCGCCGCGACCGCCGCCACGCCCCCCCTTGTGGATCTGGGACACGTACACGTGCTCGAAGTCGAGGCCCTTGGCCCCGTGGATGGTCATCACGTGGACCGCATTCGCATCGACATCCGGCTCCGGCGGCAGCCGGCTCTCCCTCCCCTCCTCCACCGCCCGGCGCAGGAAGCGGGCCAGCTCGGCGTCGCCGCCGTCGCCGAGGAGGAGGCTCGCCTCGAGATCCGCGAAGAACCGCTCGAGGCGCGCGCGCCGGAAGCGGCCGAGGAATCGGGCGCCTGCAGTCACCTCCGCCAACCACAGCGTGCGGATCAGCTCCACGAAGACATCCGGGGGATCCTGACACAGCGCACGTCTGAGCTCGGCGATGATCTCGACCGCGGCGACGAGCGCGTCCGGCCAACGGGGCAGCATGCCGCCGCCCGGCCCCTCGGTCGGGGTCTTCGCCTGCGCCCGATCGATAGCCGACCGGACTTCTGCCAGGGCAGAGGGATCCGGGCCGTGGATCCGGGCCACGCACGCCGGGAAACCCTCATCCCACAGCGGAGCGAGGGCTGCGTCCGGCACCCCGACGACGTCCGCGCGCAGAACGGTGAGAAGGGCCAGGACATCGGTCGGTTCGAGCACACAGCGCACCAGCGCCGCCAGCTCGACCACCTCTCGTTGCCGGTAGTAATCGCGCTCCCGCGCCACCTCGTAGGGAATGCCCTGCAGGCGGAAGGCCTCGAGCAGCTCCTCCTGGGCGGTGGTCACTCGGAGGAGCACCGCGATGTCCTTCCACTTGACTTCGCCCTCGTCGTGCACACGGCGGATGTCGGCCGCGATCGTCTCCGCCTCGAGCGCCGTCGTCTCCCTCTCCCTCCCGCGCCTCTCAGGCCCCACCCCGTCCTCTCCGTCCGGCCATGCGACCCAGTGCTCGATAGTGCGCCACGGACCAAGGTCGAAGCCGGGCGCGTCAATGCGTTCATCGGTCGCCTCGAGGCCCTCGAAGGGCGGCTGGACGCCCCACTCCTCGCGCATGACGGGGGCCACCAGGCGATCCACCTCGTCGAGGATCGGTGTGACCGAACGGAAGTTGCGGATCAGGTGGATGACCTTGCCGCCGCGGCTCTTCACCCTCTCGACGAATTTATCGTAGGCCGCGAGATCGGCGCTCCGCCAGGCATAGATCGACTGCTTTGGATCGCCGACGATGAAGAGACCGGGCCGCTCCGCGGTCGGGCCGTCGAACGCGATCTGCTCGACGATGCGGCACTGCACCTCGTCGGTGTCCTGGAACTCGTCCACCAGCAGCTGGTCGATCGCCGCGCCGACCTCCCGACGCACGCCGGGTGATCCCTCGAGGAGGCCGTCCGCCCGGCGGAGCTGGTCGCCGAAGGTAACGATGCCCAGGCGCGACCGGCGCCTCTCGACCTCCTCGAGGAGCGGCGCCACGACAGCTCGCGCCGCCGCGAGCTCCGCCGGCGACAGATCGACGAGTGGCTCGAGCACGGCCGCGAGATCGCCGGAAGCGGCAGCCACCGACGGTGCTGCATCGCCGAAGCACTCGCCCTCACTCTTCGTGAGGTCGATCCTCGCCCACTTCTTGAGTCGCGGAACCACCCGATCGTCCAGCTCCTGACCGAGGGTGGCGAGATCCTCGAATGTCGGCGGGTCGGCGATCTCCTCCATCCCCGATGCCAGCCGAGCAACATCGTCCCGGGTGAGAACGCTCACCGGACCGCTGACCACCTCGAGCCGCCTCCCGATCGCGGCCAGAAAGGCAGCAAGGCCCTGCCGCAGGCGCCCGGCCGCCACCACCGCCGCGGCGTCGTCGAATGGATCTTCCTCCAGCTCCGCGGCCTCCACTCCGGCCGCGACCAGGGCTCGCACCGCTTCGGCGATGCGCGGCGGTCCGACACCCTCTGTTGCAAGGCGCTCCCAATCCGCGCTCCGCGAACCATCATTCAACGCGCGCAGCGCCTCCTCCACCACCTCGTCGACCAGCGCCTCGAGCCGCGACCCGTCGGCGTCCACCTCGAAGCGCGGGTGGAGACCCGCCTCCAGCGGGTGGGTGGCGAGGAGCCGCTGGCAGAAGGCGTGGATCGTGGACACCGCGAGGCGATGACCCTCGTCCGCAAGGGCGGCGGCCCGCTTCGCGACCTCTTTCGGGTCATCCGGAAGCTGCTGCGGGTCGGGGTCCCAGCCGATAGGTTTCTCTCCCCTCGCAAGCTCCACGAACGCCTCGCCGATCCTTTGCGCCATCTGCGCCGCCGCCGCCTCGGTGAAGGTGATGGCGACCACGCCTTCGATCACCCGGCGCGCCACCATCTCCTTCTCCGCATGAAGGTCCCAGCCCGGACCCACGCACCACGCCACCGTGCGGGCCACCAGCAGCGCGGTCTTGCCCGTCCCGGCGCCGGCGACGACCACCACCGGCTTCTCGAACTCACTCTGCGCGAGCCGGCGCGCCGCCTCGTCCTTGGCGATCCGGGTGGCTCGCGCCTCCATCACTCGTCCCCTTCCTCTTCCTCGCGCTCGACGCCGAGCCACCACAGGCTGCGCGCAATTTCTGCGGCGGGGGCATCGTCGGTTCCTTCGCCCTGCATCCACGCGACGAGACGGGACCGGAAGCGCGAGTCGTCCCGCCGACAAGCCTCGCCAACCCGGCAGTAGGTGCAGTGTTGACCGGCCCGGCCGTCCGCCTCCTCGAGCCTCGGAAAGACGACACCTGCCTGCCGGCCATCCCCGATCGTGCGCACCGCCTCTGCAAATTTCGCAACCACCTCCTCGTCGTCCCTGCGCACGGACACGTGCCGCGCCTCGTCGTTTCCGTCCATATCCGGGATGAGATAGAGGTACCTCCCGCAGCCACCAATTCCTTTCGGAGCCAGAGAGTAGGAGACGGCCTGCAGCGTGCGGCCCTGCGCCACCTGGCGGAGAAGGTGTGTGCGACGGGTCTCGGCCTTCTTTGCGGTCGACAGGGGCTTCCCGGTCTTGTAGTCCACCAGCTCGGGCCCGGTCGCGCCGGCGTCCACGCGGTCGGCGCGAAAAAATAGCGGCCGATCGAGACCCTCCAGCTCCATTTCCCCCTTGACCTCAGTCGCAAGCACCGCGTTCAGACGCCCCTCCGGTCCCCACTCCACGGCGCGCGCGACCTCGAGCAGGGGACGCGCCCTCGCCACCAGCAGCGGGGCGAGGCCGAGCGTGGTCATCCCCTCCCTGCGAATGACCCGGCCGGCGGCCCTCTGGAGAAGGTCCTCGAATCGGTCGCTCTCCGGCCACGGGACCTCCAGCGGTTCTCCGACCAGCGCAACCTCGAGATCTCCCGCGCGCTCGTCGACGACATCGAGGACGATGCGCTCGAGGACCTCGTGCACGACCAGGCCCACCAGCCGCCCGTCGGCGTCCGGAAGTCCCAGGTGGGGATCGGGTAGCGGATAAACTCCCAACCGCTGCTGTATGAAGGCGCGCCACGGACAGACGCCGGTGGCCTCGAATCGGGTCACCCACCTCCTCGCGTCCTTCTCCTCGACGGCAGCACCGATGAAGCCGAACCACGGCCCTGGAGAAACCGCCCCGACCGCGGGTTCCACCGCGTCGACGACGTCGATCCTCGCCGCGGCGAGCTCGCCCGGGCTGACGACGGATGCCCTCGGCGGTGGACCCTCTCGCCCTTCGGCGATCGCCGCCTCAAGGACCGGCAGGAGATCGGCAGGGGACACCTTCCCGGCGGCAAGCACCGCGTGCTCGTAGGCAGGACGTGGGCGAAGATTGTCGTCGTCCGGTCTCCAAAGCGGTGCGATCGGTACTGGCTTGGTCCCCTCTTCGCACAGACCCAGGCGCTCGACGAACGACGATGGTGTCAGCCTCGCCTCGAGGCTCGCGAGGGGCCACGACAACTTCACCCGCGGTGCGGCGGAGACGAGCTGCGCGAAGAGGTAGCGCTCCTCGTCCGCGCTGCGCGCCTTCACCGGCATCTCCGGCAGCACATCGGAGGCCAGCCGGACGCGAACAGCCTCGGGGAGCAACGGATCCTCGTGGCCCAGACGCGGGAACACCCCGCGGTTGAGCCCGACCACGAAGAGATGAGCAAAGGTCCGCGCCCGGGACTCCATCACCGTCATCACCTGGACACCGCCCCCGGCACCGCCCAGGGAGACCTTGCCGACGCGGTCGAGGCGGTCGCCCACGAGCTTGAACCACTCGCCCTTTTCGACCTCGAGCGCGTCGGGAAGCTCGGAGACGAGGCCGCCGAGACATCGGGCCACCGCCTCCCACTCGCCGGTCTCGCGCGTCCACCCGAGAGCGTCGAGCACCGCCAACGTGCGCCGCCGGTGTGCCTCTGCCGGGCCGCGTCCCGGCCACCCGCCGAGCGCCTCGACCAGGCGGCGAGCCCTGGCTGCAGCGCCCTCCAGAGCCGTGGCGGGTAACGTGGGTCTTCCCGGCACACTGTTGGTTTCCTCGTCCTCGCCGAGATAGAGGGGCAAACGCACCCCGCGCGCAAGCTCACCGTCCGTGCGCAAGCCGGCGACGTCCGCCACCCGCAGGACGCCCAGAACCCGGAGCCCGAGAAGAAGCTCGGTGTGGCCTGCCCCCTCACCCCATGCTTCAGCCCAGAGATCGACCTCCGTCGCCTCCCCCTTGCGCAGCAGCTCGGCAAGCCTGCGGACCCGCCGTCGGGCGCCGGCCCCAGGGACCGTGGCGCCCACCCCCGAGAAGGGAATCCCCAACCTGCCGAAGTGGCGCCTGAGCGGCTGGACAATGCCCTCCAGCCCGCGGGCCACGACGCCGATCTCTTCTGGTTCCGTGCCGGAAGCGAGAAGCTCGCGAATACGCTCGGCGACCCACCGCGCCTCCGCCTCGGCGTCCGGCGCCGCGGCGAGTATCAGCTCCGGGGGCGCCGCCGCCTCCCCGTCGGCCTCGTGATCGAGGTGGACCAGCCGCTCGTCCAGACGGCTCAGGTAGGTGGCGCCGGCGTCCTCCTTCTTCGGATCCACCGGGTCCGGAGGGCGGTCGAGGATCACCACCCCGCCCCAGGTGCGAACGAGGGCCTGCAGCAGGTCGGCGGCCACTCCGGTGACGTCCGCAAAGCCGTGGATGATCAGCGCCCCGGTTGGCGGCAAACCCTCATCGCCGGCCAGAATCCGGTCCTCAGCCAGCTGGAGCGCCCGCCCGGTGCGCCAGGCCTCGAGCTCATCGGTATTGTCGAAGACCTCGGCCGCGAGGCGAACCAGCGAGCGAGCACGGGCGAGTCGCTCGCGCCCCAGGTCTCCACCGGCCTCGTCGAGCCGCTCGAGAACGCCCTCCTCGTTACCGGGTTGAAAACCCGCGTCGAGGAGGTCACGAACGACACCGACCGCCGCGTCGTAGCCGTCCTGTAAACTGCCCAGGGCCTGGCGGAGGGGCGGGTGATCACACGCCAGGCGGCGCGTCAGAAGCTCGAAGGCGGCGTCGCCGCGCGGCGCTGGATCGCCGGCGCCCGCGAGAATCTCCATCGCAAATCCATAGAGGGTCTGGACCACGACCCCAGCGGCCGCCCCCCGCTCGCGCGCGAGACGGCGGATGACGTGCAGCCGCAGGCTGCCGGAGGGCACCACCACGCGCACGGGCAAGGCAAGCTCCTCGGGAGTCGAGGGGATGAGCCGGTCGAGCTCCTCCAGCAGCCGGCGCTCCGCCGCACGGGCGCCGCGGGTGGTCAC
>DAOWFV010000208.1 GCA_030637805.1 Acidobacteriota bacterium
CGACCTGCGACCTGCGACCTGCGACCTGCGACCTGCGACCTGCGACCTTAATAGATCACTCTTGAATAGTCCGGGCTAGGGAACGCGGAGCACGAGCGGGCCGTTTTCGTCCCGAAGCCGCACCCGATCGTGCTCGATCTTCTCCACCACGAATCCTTCCACTCTCCAGCCCTCGTGGACCTCGGCGCCGTTGATCTCGGCGAAGGGATCGTCGGGTCGGAAGACGATGAAGTCGAGACTCAGGGAGGCGTAGCCGAGGTCGGCATCAAGGACGAAGACCCGTTCTCCCGGTGTCTCTCGATCAGACGCTGTGGCCTGGTCGACCCCCACCCCGATCGGGTCAGAATGTGAGGTTTCGGTCTCCGCGGCCGACGCCGTTTGGGGAGCGCTGCTCGGCTCTGCTCCGGTCCTCGTTTCCGGTTGGGTCGGGGCTGGATCCTCGCTCGTCCCGATGACCTGCACTCCGGCGGGAGCTAAGATCGGGTCGGTCGTGACGGCCAGGGAATCCTCTGGTTCTTCCGAGACCGGGGTTGGCGGGGGAGACGCGTCGCTCCTGCCGTTCTCGATCTCTACCGCTGCTGCCCGCGGGGCGACCTGGGCTCTCGCCTCCGGTTCGCCCTGCCTGCCTGCAGCCCACCACGCGACGGTCGCTCCCGTGAGACCGGCGGCGAAGGCGATCAGGGAGATCACGATCAGGCCGAAGCCGGGCCGGGATCTCCGTGGCGGGTGGACCCGCATACCGCGGAACGGAAGCTCAGGCTTCTGCGCGGCGTGTTCGCTGGCCGCTTTGTGGGCCTTGCGCAGGGCGTCGTTGATGAGGCTCACCAGCCCTGCCCCTCGAGATCGCGGATCGCGCGGCGGATCTGCCACCAACCGAGACTGTCGCGGCCCTGTACAAAGCCGCAGAGTAGCGCCTTGTCGCAGACCGCGTTGATCAGGCGCGGCACCCCGCCGGCATAACGGTGGATGGCGGAGAACGCCGACCGGCTGAATGTCGGTCTGCCGTTGGAGCCGGCGATGAGCAGGCGGTGGAGGATGTATGCCTCGGTCTCCTGCCGTCCGATGGGCCCCAGGTGGTAGCGCACCGTGATCCGCTGACGGAGCTGGCGCATTTCCTCGCGGTCGAGCCGTGGCCGCAGCTCGGGCTGGCCGATAAGCACGATCTGCAAGAGCTTCTGCTCGTCGGTCTCGAGGTTGGAGAGCAGGCGGACCTGCTCGAGCAGCTCGTCGGACATGTCCTGGGCCTCGTCGATGAAGAGGACCACCACCTCACCCGCGTGGGCCCGCTCGAGCAGGAACTCGTTGAGCCGCTCCACCAGGCGCACGCGGTCGTTGCCGCGATCGTTGAGCCCGAGCTCGCGCAGGATCGAACGCATGAGCTGGATGGGGGTCATGACGGGGTTGAGGATCAGGGCGGTGGAGTATCCGTCCTGAAGCTCCTCGAGCACCTTCCGGCAGAGGGTGCTCTTGCCCGCGCCGACCTCGCCGGTGATCTGGATGAAGCCCTTGCGCTCGGTGACGCCGAAGAGAATGTGCTCGAACGCCTCGCGGTGGCGGCGGCTGAAGAACAGGTACCGCGGGTCCGGAGTGATGTTGAACGGCGGGGCCTCGAGGCCGAAAAACTCCTGGTACATGGTTGTTGCATCGCGTCAGGCCCGCTGTCGGACCGGTAGCACTTGATTGTACTCCTGTAATTTGCCGGCATCGCATTTCGCGGCCCGAAATGCGGTGCCGGAGAATTACTGAGCCATCTCGGCTCTCAGAGCCTGGACGTTGGACACCGTCAGGACCACTCCGAGCACCATGATCCACCACTGGCCAGCGGTCAGCGCCCAAAGGCCTATGGCGACAGTGAGGACGACGGAAAGCACCCTGGCGCCGATGCGTCCCTTGGCACCCAGGAGGATAGTGGCGACGGAGGCCGCGATGTGGCCTCCGTCGAGGGGCAGAATCGGCAGAAGATTGAGGATGCCCCAGCCGAGATTCACCCACAAGATGTCCCTGAGGACGTGCGCTACCGCCGGTGACGCGCCAACGAGGAGACCGGCCTGCGCCGCAACCAGGACCGAGCCGCCGATGGCGATGCCCACCGCCGGACCCGCGATGCTGATCAGGATCTGCTGCCCCGAGCTCAGAGGCCGCGGCCGGCTCCAGCCGGTCATCCCGCCGAAGGCGAAGAGTCGGATCCATGGTTCCATCCCGAGCTTGCGACCGACAAAGGCGTGTCCGAGCTCGTGGGCGAGGATGCCCACCACCACCACCAGGACCCAGACCACCATCCACAGGGGTTCCTGGCGGCCTCCGATCAACCAGGCGGTGAGGAAGAACCAGGGATCGATTTGCAGGGGGAAGCCGAAGATTCGCCAGCCTCCGCCGCGGCGATCGTCGGCGACTCCAGGTCCCGGTCGATCTTCTTCGTGGTGCGACGGCGTCGGATCATATTCCATCGCAACAGTATGCCATGCAATTCGCTTCGCGAATTGCAGGAAATGCAGGGCCGGTCAGAACGCGCGATCGGTGTCGAGGCGGTCGACGAGGGCGTCCAGGAGTTTGCTGCAGCGGTCGAGGCTTTCGAGGGAGAGCCGATCACGATTGTCCCTGGATGAGTGGAGTTGCCGGGGAAAACCGTCCGCCGACTCCGTGGTGAGGGTGACAGCGGGAATTCCCCGTGCGAGGAAGGAGCGCCCGTCGGTGAGGGTGCCCGCGGGCAGCCTGACCGAAAGCAGCGGCGAGCCCAGCGCCTCGCGGGCGGTGTCGTTGATCATTTCGACGAGCCAGGGCGGGCTCGAGAAGCGGCGCAGGGCAAAGCCGTCGACTGCCACCAGACCGAGCGGACCGTCGGCGCCGATGAGCTCGAGGTTGACGACCGCAATGGCCGCCTCGGGGTCCAGGGTCGCGGCGTAGGCGCGGGAGCCGAATGCACGCTCCTCTTCGGCCGCGGTGAAAAGGATCTCGACGGTGGTCTGAGAGTTCGTGGGGCGATGTCCCAAGCGACCCGCCAGCTCGAGGAGGGCGATCACCGAGCCGCCGTTGTCGAGGGCGCCCGTGCTGGGCGTGCCAAGCAGGGGACCCGCGGCCTGGTACCACACCATTGCGGCGAACGGCGCCAACGCCAGGATCGAGAACGGCAGCGAGAGAGAGACCGGAAGGCTGCCCCGCTGCAGTCCCGCGATTGCCGTCGCAACCGCCAGGGCGACCGCGGGTCCCAGCCACCACCATCCCAGAGGCCCCCACGTATGGTGGTCGCCGAAATGGGTGGCGGTGTCAAAGTGGGCGCAGAGGACCAGCCTCGGTCCCCCGGGCCGGCCGCCGAAGCGGCCCAGCACGTTGTGCTCCTCGCGCTTGAAGAGGCCGCTCACCGGTGACCGGAGAAGCTCGAACTCGGCCAGCAGCAGAGCGGGAGTCGCAAGCGCGAGGAGGATGGCAAGTGGAAACCACCCGCAGAGGGTCGATGCCACGGAACCCACCATGAGGAGGAGGGCGGTGGTCCACGCCAGCTGCAGACCGAAGGGCGTTGCGGTGAACGGCCGGCGCTCCACCTCGGCACCGCTGGTCTCGAGGGTCGTCGCCAGGAAGTCCTCGACCTGTTCGAGCCCATTGCTTCCGTTAGCGCGGGGAATCAGCACCCCGTCGAGGAGCTTTCGCCGGGCCACTGTCTCCACATCCATAGCCTATTCTCTCAATCTGCAAACTCCGGCGCCCGCGCCTCGAGCTTGAGGAAGATCATCCGGAGGTTTTTTGTGCGTCTTCCAGGCTTCTCCTCCTTGCCATTCGCTCCCGCCGGGACCCATATTGTGATCGAGAGGTGCGGGTTCGA